>CAZIWQ010000370.1:0-6551 GCA_964542355.1 uncultured Armatimonadia bacterium | reverse complement strand
CGATCAACCGCTGAATGTGGTTGGGGGTGGAGGAGCGCCATGGTACGAAGTGCCCGCCCGATGTCGGGGCCCGCGCCGCAGCTCTTGCGCGGCCCGCCGTCGCGGGGGCCCGGCTCCAGTCATGGTTGCTATGTGTGCTGCAGTCGCTGCTGTACAGGGCCCGGCGCCGGCGCCGGGTCCCGCCCGTCGCCGTGTCGCGCGCGTCCTCAGATGGCCCGGAGCAGGCCGTCAAGCTCCTCCAGGTACTTGGCCGTGCCCAGTACGACACAGGTCAGCGGGTCCTCGGCGACATACACCGGGATGTCCGTCTCCGCGCTGATGAGCTGATCCAACCCGTGCAGGAGGGCCCCACCGCCCGCGAGGACGATACCTCGGTTCATCACATCCGCGGCCAGCTCGGGCGGCGTCGAGTCCAGTGTCTCCTTCACCAACTCCACCACGGCGGCAACCGGCTCCGAGATCGCTTCGCGGACCTCGCCGGAGCTGATGATCACGCTCTTGGGGAGACCGGAGAGTAGGTCCTTCCCTCGCACCTCCATCGTCTCTTCCTCCGCCTGGGGATAGGCGGAGCCGATCCGCATCTTGATCCGCTCGGAGGTGCTCTCGCCAATGAACAGATTGAACTCGCGGCGGATGAAGTTCGAGATGGCCTCGTCGATCTCTTCGCCGGCGATCCGCATCGAGCGCTGGGCGCAGATGCCACCGAGGGAGATGACGGCGATCTCCGTCGTACCGCCGCCGATGTCGACGATCATGTTGCCGATCGGCTCGGCGACGCCGAGGCCGGCACCGATCGCCGCCGCCATCGGCTCGTCGATGATCTCAATCTCCCACGCGCCGGCCTGCCGCGCCGCATCCTCCACCGCACGCCGTTCGACCTCCGTGATGCCCGACGGCACGCCGATCACCATGCGCGGGTGCGCAAACCACCGCCGGGGCTGGCACTTGCGGATGAAGTGTTTCAGCATCGCCTGCGTGGCATCGAAGTCGGCGATGACGCCATCCTTGAGGGGACGAATCGCCGAGATGCGCGCCGGCGTGCGACCGACCATGCGCTTGGCGTCCTCACCGACGGACAGCACCTGCCCGGTCTCGGTATCCACCGCGACCACCGAGGGCTCGCGCAGGAGGATGCCGCGTCCCTTGACATGCACGAGCGTGTTCGCGGTCCCCAGGTCGATCCCCATGTCCCGTGAGAACCGGGACACCCAGTGCACCGTGAGCTTGCTCAGGCGGTCGAGGGACCAGTGATACCGATCACTGGTGACGGCGTGTCGCATCACTTGCTGTGCTCCCGCGGTCGCTTCCGACCTCAGACGAGCTACGGCAGCATTGCTGTGCTTCACAGGCTCGGCACGCTTTCTGTGCTACAGTATTGGTCTGCGAGTATTGCCCGGGGGTCCGGCCGAGAAGGCCACATCCGGCCGGCCCCCAAGGCCCAGCGGCCGGCTGAGTGCCCTCCCGAGCCATTCCGGCGTGGCTTCGCGGCCTCGGAGCGGCTGTTCGGCCGCTCCCCCAGTCTCACGCCACGCCCCCGCGGCAATCGTTGCCACCTGCCGGACACGCGCCGCCCGTAGCCTGCAACAACCTGTGCACTGCCTCGAGGGGGAGGCCGACGACGTTGGTATACGACCCGTGGTAGCGTGCGACGAGTTCCTTGCCTCGGCCCTGGATGCCATACCCGCCGGCTTTGTCGAGTGGCTCGCCCGTGCGGACATAGGCCGCGATGGTGGCCTCGCTGAGGCGATGGAACACCACCGTCGTTGCCACAACCTCACTCACGACGTGGACGGAGCCCTCCGGCTGCGCCCGGGCGATGGCGACGCCGGTGTAGACGTGATGTCGGCGGCCTGACAGCTGGCGGAGCATGTGGCGCGCCGCCAGCTCATCGGCGGGCTTACCGAGAGCCTCGTCATCGACGGCCACGACGGTGTCGGCCCCGAGCACGCAGCGGCCCGGGTGGCAGACAGCGACGGACCGCGCCTTCGCCTCGGCGGCCCGGCGTGCCAGGTCGTGACACGGTTCACCGGGGGCCCGCCCCGGCTCCGCTCCGGCGGCGGCAACCACGACCTCGAAGTCGATCCCGGCCTGGCGCAGCAGGTCCTGGCGACGAGGGGAGGCAGATGCCAGGATCAGCCGACCGACCGCGGGCGCTCCCGTCACCCTCATAGCCTACCAGACACGAGAATCGAGTACAACAAGTAAAGCCCCATCAGGGCACCAATCAGCCCATAGGCGATGGCCCCGGGCGTAGAGAGCAGCCCCACGGCTCGCTCACTCGCCAGGATCACGGACGAGCCAATGATCATCGCCGCCACGACGAGAGCAAACGCCACCCGGTTGCACATCGAGTCCGCGCGCCGCAGTGACTCATCGAGGTCCTGGACCTCGGACTTGATCCGGAGGCCGCCCGCCTGCGCCCGTGCCAGCACTTCACTGACCTGCCGGGGGATCAGCAGGCCGAAGCGGTGCAGATCGCGGGCGGCACGCCACAGCTCGCGCGCCACGTTCGAGGGGCGCGCCCACTCGCGTAGCACCTCCTGCGCGATGTCGCGCGCCGGGGCCCGGAAATCGAAGTCCGGACTCAGTTGGCGACAATTGCCCTCGGTCAGCACCAGCGCCCGCAGCACGGCGGTGAAGAACGTGGGCATCCGCACCCGGTGGTGGAAGATGACCCCCATCACCGCCTCGAGCACCTCACCGAGGCTGATGTCGGAGGTGCTGACGCCGGAGTAGTGATCCACGGATCGCTGAATGTCGGCGCGCAACTGCCGCAGGTCAGTATCCTCGCTCGCCGCGCCCATGTCAATGATGTGGTCGCACATCTCGATCGAGTCTTCATCGAGTGCCGCCAGCACCAGTCGCACCATGGATTCGCGCATCTCACGGCCGATAGCGTGGGTGCTGCCGCAGTCGAGGAACGCGACCCGCCCGCTGCGCTCGACAAACAGGTTGCCGGCGTGGGGGTCGGCGTGGAAGAACCCGTTGAGGAAGAGCTGGCGGAGCATCGACTGAGCGAGGTGGGCGGCCACGGCGCCGCGACTGATGCCCGCCTCTTCGAGCGCCGCGAGATCGTCCACCGCGACGCCCCCCATGCGCTCCAGCGTCAGCACCCGTCGGCTGCAGAGGGGCCAGTGCACGCGCGGGACCACCACGTGCCTGTCCTCGGCCAGTGCCTGGCGCAGGCGGTCCGTGTTGTGCCCCTCGAGCGTATAGTCGAGCTCCGCCCGTAGCGAGCGGGCGAACTCGTCGGTCCACTCGGAGATGCGGAAGTCGCGCAGCGACTTGATGTGACGCTCCGCCTCGCGCGCCACCACCCCCAGGATCTGCAGGTCGGTCTCGACAACCTGCTCGACACTCGGGCGCTGCACCTTGACGGCCACCCGCTGGCCGTCAGGCAGGACGGCATAGTAGACCTGGCCGATGGAGGCGGAGGCCGCGGGCGTTTCCTCGAACTCACTGAACAGTGCCTCGAGCGGGGCCTGCAGCTCGGTCTCGATGAGCACCCGCGCCTCTTCGAACGGGAAGGGGGGGACGTCGTCCTGCAGCCGGCGGAATTCCCGGGCGTACTCCAGGGGGATCAGGTCCGGACGGCTCGCCAGTGCCTGCGCGAGCTTGATGGCGACCGGACCGATCTCCTCGCACGCCATCCGCAGCCGCACGGGCCGCTCGAGCCCCAGCGTCGAGGCATCCAGCTCGCGGTCGGGACTGCTGGGGAGGAAGCGTGCCAGGCCAATGCTGCGCAGAGCCGGCCCAAACCCGTGTCGCCAGAACACCCCGGCAATCTGGAACCCGCGGCGCAGCCAGCTCGCCGCCAGGCCCCGCAGCCCCACCGTCGCTCGCTTCTCAGGTGACAATCGACAGGCCCTCCCCACATGCCGGGCAGCGCCCGTCGGGCGCATGCGACACCGCACCAAAGCCGATCCGCTCGACCGCCCGGGCACCGCACGCCGGGCACAGCGTGTCGCTGGTCCCCACCACGCGCGCATTGCCCACGTAGACGAAGTCAAGCTGCTCGCGGGCCAGGGCGTAGGCCCGCTGCAGCGTCGCCGGCGGCGTGGGCGGGTTGGCCATCCGGTTGGCGGGATGGTAGGCCGAGAGGTGGAGCGGCAACCGGCGCGACACCGACGCCGCCCACGCAAACAGGGCGCTCAGATCGTCGTCCGAGTCATTCTCACCCGGGATGATCAGGTTCGTGATCTCGACGTGGCAGCGCCCGAACGCACGCTCCACCGTCCGTCGCGCCGCCGTGCCGTCTCCCCCACACAGGCGCTGATAGAAGCCTTCGCGGATGCTCTTGATATCCACATTCATGGCGTCGATGCTCGGCAGCAGCTCCTCGAGTGGCTCCGGCTCCACGATCCCGTTGGTCACGAGCACATTGAGCATCCCCTGCGCGCGCACCAGGCGGGCGGTGTCGAGCACGTACTCATACCAGATGAACGGCTCGTTGTAGGTGTAGGCGATACCGATGTTGCCGGCCGCGCGGCGGTCGCGCGCCAGCGCCGCCGCGGCGTGTGGGGTCACTCCCCGGGTGGGAGGACAGCCCTGCGCGATGGTCCAGTTCTGGCAGAAATCGCAGGTCAGGTTGCAGCCGAAGGTGCCCATGGACAGGATCGAGGCACCGGGGTGGAAGTGGTAGAGGGGCTTCTTCTCAATCGGGTCGACGGCCAGTGAGGTCACCTGGCCATAGTTGAGTGACCAGAGCACCCCGGCCTCGTGCTTGCGCACGCGGCAACGCCCCACCTGGCCCTCCGCGATCCGACAGCCGAAGGGGCACAGATGACACTCAGCGAGGCTGTCAAGCTTCTGATAGTGCAGGGCTTCGTGCATCGCTACCCCTCCCGCAGACGGTTGACCCCGCCTCACCGCCGGTTTGACGCTGCTAGAGACCCGGCCGAGAAGGCCACTTCTGGCCGGGTCTCTAGCGCCAGGATGGCTGTGAGTGGCCTCTGCGAGCCTCTGAGTGTAGCGTCGCGGCCTCCGAACGACTTTGCGGCCGCTCTCCTGGGGCCCGCACCGTATCCCGGAGCTGCCATCGTGTTACGTGCGCATGACCGCATCCCAGAACGAGGGCTCCCCCCGCAGGCTGTCGACCACGGCGCGGGCGTGCTCGACATCATCCGCGAGGCCCATCGCAGCGAGCCACACGGCCCCCTCGGCCCCACACACGCCGCCCGCGCCAATCTGCATCGCCTTCACGTTGGCCAGCGTGTCGAGGGCCTCGATCTCAGTATAGACCTGCCCCGGCACCGGCCACAGGCGCGGGATCTCACTCTCCGCAAACGCCGGCACGAAGGCGTTCGTCGCCAACGAGACCGGCGTCCCAATCTGTTTCTCGAGGCCCACCGGGACGATCAGGTGCAGGCCCTTGCCGTACACGCACCCGAGGATCGCCCCCAATGTGCCCCCCTCCGGATGCCCAATGAGGACACCGGCAACGCCGTTCTGGTAGTCGAGCGCGTTCGCCCCCTTGAGCACCACATCGCCGGGCGACATCTGGCGCACCGCATCGGCGACCGTCATCCCGACAACGGGCTCGCCATCGCGGAACACAACCTCCGGGATGGACCCGGTGAACGCGCGCTCGGCGTCGCGGTTGCCCTGCGGCACCGTGCGCCCCAGGACATACTTGCCCTTCTCGATATGCCCACCCAACAGCTCCTCGAGCACGTAGGCGTTGGTCGTGCCCTTGCACACCGCCACCATGCCGTCGCCCATCGCCGCCATCACGCGCCCGTCCTGTGCGATGCCACGGGCGATCAGGCGTTTGGACTCGGCCACCGTGAGAGTGAAGGTGGCGACATCGAGGTCCTCGTCCTCATAGAACTCGTCATCGAGGTCTTCCGGCAGCATGCCGTCGTTCATGGCGTCGTCTCCGATGGCGCGGGCGGCGCGCCGATAATGACTACATCCACGATGAGGTCGTCGGGCTTGAACCCCTTCCCGAAGACCGGGAAGGCACTGATTGTCTCGTCCTCGTCGGCTCCCGCCTGACGCACCGACAGCGAGCTGACGGGCAAGACCCACGCCGGACTCCCCTCGATGATCGCGCCTGTCTGGAGCGTGAGCCGCAGCTTCTTGCAGCGCCATGTCGGCCACTCCCCCGGCTGCGGAGCGGCCCAGTCAACCAGGATGCGGGCGATCTCGCGCGCCGGCACGCTCCGCTGGCGCCCCTCCCCCACCACCACCGCCAGCCGCCCATCGTCGAGCAGACGGTTGCCGATGCGAGCCTCCGGCGCGATCCCGAGCTCGACCAACTGGATCATCCCAATCAGTGTCGCGCCACCCCGCGTCGTGCCGTAGCCCACGAGCTTTGCCGGGTTCTCCTTCGCCTGTTCCACGAGTCCCGGTGTACCCAGATAGCGCTCGTACAGGCCCTGGCGCTCCTTGATCGGTGCCTGCGCACCGGCCTCCAACAGCTTCTCGACGTCCGCCAGAGCCTTGAGGGCCGCTTCGTAATCGAACGCACGCGCCGCGGCGTCGGCCGCGGCCAGGAGAGGCACTGCCGCGGCCGGCAGTGGTGCGGGGGCCGGCGGCGTACCTGTGGC
>CAZIWQ010000369.1:0-6553 GCA_964542355.1 uncultured Armatimonadia bacterium | reverse complement strand
CAGGCGGCGCAGCGCGGCCAACAGGTTGCGGCGCCGCAGTGGGGACTCGGGCATCTGTCGGAGGGTCGAGCGGATGGTCTTCAGCACCGTCACCGGCGCGGAGGCGGTGCCCGGCCCCGCCCTCCCGCCGGACGACCATCCGGGACTCATGCGACCGCCGACCGCGGCCCACACAGCCCCGGCGACGAGTAGCACGGCAACGACGAAGTACCGCTTGCTCACAAACAGGTCCCCCCACGGGAGCCGCCGACGGTCCGGTCGGACGAGATGGTGTTCGCGAGCCAGCCATCATCGCGGCGGCGGCGGCGGTGCGGCGCCTCAGCCGGCGGCGACGGCCGCCGGCTGAGGCTGGTCGACGTTGTCCAGCGCGGCCCGCCAGGCCTGGGCGAACCGGCTGGTAAGTTCGGTGACCTCGTCCAGCGCGGTGAGGTCGTCCTTGATGTTGGCGTCGGTCAGGCGGTTGTACATCGCGGTGTACGAGCACCGCAGGGCCGTAACCAGGGCCTCATCCTGCGCGTCGTCGAGCGCGCATGTGAGTTCGCTGAGGATCCGCTGTACGCGGCCGATCAGGTTGCTCTGGCGCTCGAACTGTGCCAACTCCATTGCCTCGCGCGCCTGGTGGAGGAAGCGAACGGCTCCCTCGAAGAGGAGCACCACAGTCTCCTCGGGGCTAGCAGAGTCAGCCTGCACTCGTCGATACGCGGATTGGGCGAATGCTTGAGGGGTCACGGGCAAGTCCTTCCTTTGGTCAGGCTGCGATGCGGCGGTCGCCGGTGGCGGCTTGTCCCCGCTAGCTACTGTTGCTCGCGAGACTGCTGATCTGTCCGGCCATGTAGTCCTGCAGGGTCTGCGCTTTGGCCAGAATGGTCTCCATGGTGGTGAACCGAGCCCGCATCGTATCGATGAAGGTCTGCACACGCGCTTCCACGCGCTTGATCTCCTCCGCGATGTCTTCCTGGTCCTCGGTGATCGTCTTGGCGCCCTGGGCCATCGATCCGGTGTCCGGGTCCTGGACAAAGCTGACGTAGTCACTGAAGCGGTGTGCCGCGCCCTCGGCGAGCACGATGGTGCCGATGTCACCGGTCGTCGCGGCCGTGATCTTGAGCTTCAGCTCGGAGGTGGTCGTGTTGTCCTTGATCCCGGTCAGGTACTGTCCGGCGCCGGTGCATGCCTCGCCGTTGATCGTCCCGGCAACATCCGTGCCCGACTGCACACTGGCTTCGCCGTGGAGCGCGCCGCCGAGATCGGTGCCACCGGCCCCCTGGTCGAGCGAGGACACGACGGAAACCTGGTAGGCCGAGCCGTACTGCTCGTGGCGGATCTCCAGCCGCTGTTCCCCGGGGGACCCACCGACCGAGGCGACATAGGGTGTGTCATACGTCTGGAACCAGCCGTTGAGGTGGTCCCGGGCTTGCTCGAGCGTCATCCCCGACGTCAGGGTAACCTGGCGCGTGCCGTCGAAGGTCAGGATCTCATCGGTGGTGATGCCACCGGCGAACGCCCGCGACTGGGTGGTGGCGCGCGTCGCCGCCTGGTCGATATGCACGGCGAACCCGCTGGCACCGGTGTCGGCAACCTCGGCGGAGCCGGAGACGTAGGAGATCTCGTTCGAGCTGGCTTCCGCACGCAGTCCGAACAGGTTGGCGACGGCATTGGGGTCCTCCGCGAGAGCTTCGCGCAGGGCGACGGTGTTCAGGACCAGTTGGTCGCTGGCATTGGTTGTGATGCCAATCGAGCTGAGCAGCGCACCATCGCCACCCGGCACGGTGATCATGCTGGTGAGCGAGCGCCGGAGACCGTCCTCGAGATGCAGGATGGAGAGGTCGCCAAACAGCACGCCGCCCTCCTGATCCTCCGTGTCATAGCTCTGGGCGTTGGCGATCTTGTTGACAACGTTGTTATAGCCGTTGACAAACGACTGGACCCGAGTGATGACGCTATCGATGTTGGGCTCGACACTGAGCGTGAACGCCTGGCCCGGTTCGGCGCTGACGAGCTCGATGCTGACGCCGCTGAGTACGTCATCGACCGAGTTTGTCGCGCGGTTCACGGTGATGCCGTCGACGGTGATCTCGGAATCCTGTGCCGCCTGGATCTGGTGGGCAACCCCCTGCTTCACGAAGCCAAGCGCCTGCAGCACATTCCCGTCGTCGGCGGGGTCGTCAGTGAGCGTCAGCGGCCCGTCAGACTTGCTGATCTGCAGCCGGTAGACCGTCCCGCTGTCGCCCTCCTCCGACACGATGGTGGCGGTGACATTGGCGGCCTGCAGGTCAGTGTTCTCGCTGATCCGGTCGCGGATCCCCTCGAGGCTGTCCTGGCTCAGGTCGATGGCGACCGCCACGCCCTGGATGAGCACGGTGCCCTGCGGCGGGATTGTCAGACCCAGCGCCTCGGCCACCTCGAGGGCGGAGTTCGCGGCGCCGTCGGACTGCGCCCCGTTGCCCCCGGCGACGGTGTGCTTCAGGCTGTCGGTGCCGTCGAGTAGACCCAGGTTCTTGAGGATCCCCGTCTCGTTGGCATCGACGAGGTCGATCGCCGCCTCCGTCCCGGTCGCGCCGGCAGTCAGCATCAGACGGTGGTCGGTGTCGGAAACGTGCAGCACGGTGGCGGTAACACCAACCCCGCCGCGGTTGATCTTGTCGCGCAGGTCCTCGAGGGTGTCCGTCGCCTCCAGCGCGATTGTCTTCCCATTCACGCGGATGTCCCCCGCGGATCCCAGTGCTGCGTCCGCGTCGGCCACCGTCGCCGAGGCGAGCTTGTGGGCCGAGGCGAGGTGCTCGACAGTGATCTCATAGGCGCCGCGCTCCGCGGCACTGGTGGCGGAGGCGATCAGTGGCGCGCTCTCGCCCGTGTAGCCCGCAACCGTGACGGAGTTGTCCATGAAGCTGGCAGTGGTCTTGAGGTCGCTGGCAGCGATCTTCGCCGCCGCGAGGGCTGCGTTGATCACCTGGTACATCGTGAGCTTCTCGGTCAGGGCGCTCTTCTGGGCCGTCAGGCTCGTGATCGGCCGACTCTGGATCGCCGCGAGCTGGGTGATGACATCCGTCGTGTTGATGCCTGAAGCCAGGCCGTCGAGATAGGTGGTCCCGACGGAGTTACCTTTGCCGGTGCCACCGGTGGAGCTAACGCTAGCCATGCGTGTTCGCCTCCTTTCGTTGTCGCTCGTGCGACGCGGGCGTGAGTGAGGCGCTGCCGCCGGGCCGGGGGCGCCCGGCGCGGGCGGTTAGTCGGTTCGCCAGAGGGCCGCCCGGAGGCGGCCCTCTGGCCGGGAGCTCGGTCGGAGACGCGGTGCCTCACGGCGGCGTGGGGCGCGGTCTGCGACGCGCTCTCCGGAGCTAGGCGGACTAGCCGCGGATGAGCTGGAGCACGTTCTGCGGCAGCGAGTTGGCCTGGGCCAGGAACGCCGTGGCCGACTGCACGAGGATCTGCGAGGTGGAGAACTCGGCCATTTCCTTGCCGAAGTCTGTGTCGCGGATCGCGCTCTCGGACGCCGCGAGGTTCTCGCGCGCTGTTGCCAGCGAGCGCCCCTGGGCCTCGAGTTCGTTGGCCTGGAACGCACCGAGCTTGCCGCGCAGCGAGCTGACGGCTTCCATCGCGTCGCCGACGGCGGTCAGCGCCGACTGCGCACCGGCCACGGTCGAGACATCGACGGAGCCGATGTTCAGCGCGGTGCTGGTGACGCTGCTGATGGAGATGCTGGCCGTCTCGCTGGAGGTCAGGCCGATCTGGAACGAAGCGGACCCGGCCGTCACGGCGATGGCGTTGGCGTACGTGGCGGTGGCGTTGCCGGCCGTGGTCAGGTTGATCTTGTTGCCGGTGGTGTTGTCCTCGAGCTCAAGCCCCTTGCCGTCGTCGTACGCCCCGGCGCCGGCGCCGGTGACCGTCGCGACAGCATCCAGGCCGGCGGCGGAGACGCCCGCGGCGCCGTTGAGGATGTCGGCCGACTCCGTGTAGATGATGCGCTGGTCGGAGCCGAAGTTGGCCTGGTCGAGCTGCACATGGTCGGTGTCCCATGTGGCGGTGACACCCGTGGTGCCGGACTTCGAGTTGATGTCGTTGATGACGTCTTGCACGTCGTTGGTCGTGGTGTAGGTCCCGATCACCGTGCCGTTGATGGTGACGGTGCCACCGTTGTCGAGAGCCGTCGCCGCAGTCGCGTAGGTGTTGGTGCCCTCGTGGGAGGCCTTGGTCGCGGCGGTCGTGACCTGGACGGTGGTCTGCCCGGAGGCGGCGGAGGTCAGGTTGGCCGACGCGATGTGGGTGACGTCGGTGATGGTGGCGGCGATGCCGACGGTGCCGTCGAGCAGGGCGGTGCCGGCGTACTTGGTGTTCTGGGCGATCTGGTTGATGGTACTGATCGCGGACTCGACTTGCTGCTGCAGGGCGGCACGGGTGTCGGTGGTGTTGGTCGAGTTGGAGGCCGAGTCGAGAGCCAGGTCGTTGATCTGGCGCAGGAGTGAGTTGACCTCAGTCAGTGCGGCTTCCGCCGTCTTCACCAGGTTGACGCCTTCGGCGACGTTCTGCTGCACGACGTCCAGGCCGGAGACCTGGCTGCGCAGCGCCTCGGACATCACCAGGCCCGCCGGGTCGTCGGACGCGCGGTTGATGCGCAGGCCCGAGCTCAGGCGCTCCATGGACTTGCCAATCCGGCTTGTGTTCAGCGACAGGTTGCGCTGGGCGTTCTGTGCAGCGATGTTCTGGTTGATGCGTGTGAGAGACATTTGAGGAGGGTCCTCCTTGAGTGGTGGCACCGGGGGCGATGCGCCGGGTCCGGGCCCTTGCGGCAGCATCCATGCTGCCGGTGGTCTGTGTGGCACACTGTCCTAGATTCGTGTGCCGCCTACGGCCGCCCCGCGAGCGAGTCTCACCTCCAAGACGACGGCTCGTATCTCGGTTATCGGTCGCGGGCCCGCGCTCTTGATGGTGGGGGGAGGCAAACGAAGTAACAAGGTTGTAACGGCCTGGTGCGGCGAGACGGGCTGGCGGGGGCGGGGAAGGGGTCACGCGCGGCGAGGCCCGCCGGCCAGCTCCGACGCGCGCTTGAGGGTGTCGAGGGCACCAGGCTCCTGCGGGGTGGCGGCCTCCTGGTTCTGCCGCCGAATCGCCTCGAACAGCTCCCCCCGGTGGATCGGCACATCGGCCGGCGCCTCGATCCCCAGGCGCACCTGCCCCCCGTGGATCGAGAGCACACGTACGCGGATGTCCGGGCCGATGCAGATGTCTTGCTCAGTCTGCCGTGTCAGCACGAGCATGGGATTCCCTCCGTGGAATGGCTACACCGCTCCTCCATGAGCACCGCAACACGCCGGGGACCGTCGCCAGGCCACCTCAGGCGGTGGCCAACGCTTGCAGAGCGGCCTCGAGCCGCTGACGCGCCAGCTCCAGCGGCCCCTCCAGGATGATCTGCTCACCGCTCATCGCGTCGAAGTCGACGAGCAGCGGCGCGAGCAGGTTGATCGTCAGGTTGGTCGGGTCGGCGTCCAGGACTACCAGCCCCAGCAGCGAGCTGTTGTCCGCCACACCGCCGGCCTGCTGCAGCGGGTGATTGTGACGGGCCTGCTCCGCATACTCGGGGAACAGCACCTCCAGCGGCGCGACCACGAACGCCAGCGCCGAGTCGTCCAGCGACTGGAGCCACGAGAACGGCCACTCATCATCGTGGGAGATGAGCATATAGCGCGTCGCCAGCGGGAATCCAATCAGCCCCCGGGGGAAGCGGATGGCGTCCTCGTGGCGATACTCGATCGGCCCGAAACGAAGCGTATAGCTGATCATGGTTGTGTGCCGTGCACGCCTCCAACAGGGTTGGTACCATATCTGACGCGGGCGCGATTCTGCGCCGCCGAGCTGCGGTGCCATGCCGCCCTTCGAGAAGAGCGGCCGAAGAGCGGTTTCGAGGCCGCGAAGCCCCGCCAGGATGGCTCTGGAGGGCACTCAGCCAGTCGCTGCATCTCGGGGGCCGGCCGGACGTGGCCTTCTCGGCCGGACCCCTAGCCGGCCATATCGAAGACCGTGGGAAGCGACAGAATCCGCGAGAAGGTGCTGATCAGGGCCTTGTAGTTCGTCTCACGAATCGCATAGTCGGACACGGCCTCCGTCAGATCGACGCTCTCGTGCTCGGCCAGGATCTCATTGCAGCGGGCGCGCGTGTCCTCCATCGCCTGGCGGTTGGTGTCCAGCCGCTGCTGGGAGGCCCCGATGAACCCGCGTAGCTGCAGCGCGTTGTCGTAGAGCAGTTGGAGCTGGTCGCGCAAGACGCGGGACTGGTCCGTGTCGCCGTGCTGGACCGCGGTGGCCAGATCATCCAGCAGCGAGAACGCGTCCTGGCTGACGCCGGGGACGGACGTGCCGCCCACGTTCATGAGCTGGTCACCGGGGACGGAGATCGGGCACGAGCGGCCACTGCCCAGCGGCACCGACAGTTGCCCCGAGTCGCCGCCATACGTCACGACGCCGGCGATCTCGGTGAACGGGGCGGCGCGATCCTGGTAGCCGCCGAACAGGTAGCGATCCCCGCTCTTGGCGTTGACGGCCGTGAGTACGGCCTCGCGGG
>CAZIWQ010000368.1:0-6579 GCA_964542355.1 uncultured Armatimonadia bacterium | reverse complement strand
GTCGACGACGGCAGACGAGGAAGAGGAAAGGGATAAGTCCGGCCGCTGGTAGCCGGTCAGTCTGTCTCACCTGCCGGGCAAGCCGGCAGGGGTCGTTTCGGGATGCAGACCTGGCTGCCGCATGCGCGCCCAGGACGACCGTGAGCCAGCGCTCGCCCGTATCCTGGCGCCGACCGGAGCTATCCGATGGAAGTCAACCTCCATGCCGTCCTCTGGCGCAGCCGGGCGAATGGCCCGGGCCTCCGTGCCGTCCTGTGGTTCCAGGGCTGCACGTTAGGCTGCCCCGGGTGCTTCAACCCGGACACGCACCCTCATGAGCTGCGGCTGGTAGTGCCGGTGTCGGAGTTGGTGGCAGGCCTCAAGGCGCAGGCCGGCGAGATCGAGGGCTTGACCCTCAGCGGCGGCGAGCCGCTGGAGCAGAAGGCCGCCCTGCTGGAGCTGCTGCGGGGCGTGCGTGAGGCGACCGGGCTGTCGGTGATCCTGTTCACCGGCTGGACGTGGGAGGAGCTTGCAGGGCTGCCCGAGCGAGAAGAGCTGCTCTCGTATGTGGACGTGACCCTGTGCGGGCGGCACGATGCTGGTCGCCAGCCCGCAGGCCGGGGCCTGTTGGGTTCACCGGGCAAGACGGTGCATCGGGTGACAGAGCGCTACACGCTCGCGGACCTGGCGGTGGTGCCGGACGCGGAGGTGGTTGTCAGCCCGGAGGGGGAGGTCGTTGTTAGCGGGATCGCGCCGCCGACACACTACAGTGCGTCGCGCCGCCCCGAGCAGGTCACTCGCGGTTGGGGGCCAGTTCCTTGAGCGTGAGGAGACGCTGCCGAATCTCGGGCCGTCGCACGAAATCCACGATGGCGCCCTCCAGCGCTGCTTCATCGCTGCACAGCACGAAGTCGTCATCAAACAGGTCGAGGCTGACGGGCCACCCGTCGGTCGGGATGTAGGCACGGAACAGGACATCACGGAACTGGCGAGTGGGGATCTCGGTGAGGATGTTGAACTGCTGGCCCATGTTGACGAGGTGCCCGGGCTCAACGGTGACCATCAGCGTCGGCCTCTCCAGGGCCTCACCAATGGATGCGACCGTCTGATCGAGGGCCTTCTTCGCAGCATCGTAGGGTTCGTCACGAATGGACGGTGCGAGGATCCGCTTGATCTCGTCAGCAGCACTGGGCGTCATGTCAGGACCTCCCGGAGACCTCAAAGGCAGCCAACCGGGGTCGATGGTACTGCCCTGATCGCCGAAGGTCAACCTGGTGTGGCCTTGGGCGTGTATTAGTGCCGCGCATGAGCACCGCTGCGCCGCGTTGTGCGCGGCGATGCTGAGGGAGCAGATGCTCTCCCCCGAGTGCCCATGCCACTCGGATGCCACTGCGCGCACCGGTTCGCGGTCGCTGTGACGATCGCTCGGTACCACCGGCCACGAAGTATCCTATTCATTGTCTCTTGACGCGTCGCATGTTATACTGCTGCATCAAACACACATAACGCCTCGGCAGGCATGACCTGCTGCGGGAGGCCCCGCCATGGGACGAGGCGACCTCGCACGCGTTTTTCGCCATTGCACCGGCAGGACAGTGGCGGTTGCGAGCAGGCCCTTCTCGACATGGCTCGATGCTTCCTTCGAGTGACCATTCGTAGTTCGCCTTCGGCAAGGAGCGCGTGGTCCCATGATGCGGGTGCAGCCGCCTCCCGAGGACGCAGTGATGGCCGAATGGCCGGACCTGGCGGACATTGCGTTCCTGACGTCATCCGGCCAGAAGGTCGTGTATCGGGCTACACTCGGGGGACGTCCGGTCGCGCTGAAGCTCCTGCCACAGCGGAGCCCGGAGGATGATGAGGAGCTCCAGCCGGTGATGGATGCCCTGCTCAGATACTATGAGCGGGAGATGCGGGTACTGTATGAGTGTGCCAGCCCGACGCTTGCCTGTCTGGTTGAGTGGGGGCCCTACATCCGCCTCTTCGATGGCCGCCCCTACCTTGCATACCTGGAGGAGTTCATACCCGGGCGACCGCTCTCAGACATGGCTCCTCTCGCACTCGCGGAGGGGCTGCGGATGGCCGACGACGTGTGCGCGGCTCTGCAGGTGCTCCACGACCACCCCAATCACTACGTCCACCGCGACGTCAAGCCCGCGAATGTAGTCGGGCAGGATGCCTGGGTGCTGATCGACCCGGGCATCGCCTTCTCGGCCGCAGAAGAGGACATCACCACCTTCGGCCATCGGCCGCCGGGGACACCGGGCTACTGCTCGCCGGAGCAGGGAGACTACTTCAGGCGGCGCGTCGACCTCGACGGCCGATCAGACATCTTCTCGCTCGGCCTCACGCTGGCCTTTGGGCTGACGGGGCAGCATGCGTACACCAACACCTGTCGACCCGGCGCCTTCCCGCGCGAACTCCAGCAGGCTGTCAACGAGCAGCGTTGGCGGCCCGAGTTCGCTGTCGGGCTCGACGAGAGCGTCGCTCAGCTGCTGAAGCGGATGCTCGGGCGTCGTCCGCATGAACGTTACCCTTCGATTCATCACGTCCGTGAGGCGATTGCCGAACTCCAGCGGAGGCCCTCGACATGAGCAGCGTATACTGCCAGGACGCATACAACGCAGGGTCCAAGCCGGAGGACGCATACGAGGCCGGCCTTATCGCCGGCTGCGTCTTCAGTCCGCGCTACCGCGTCCCGGACGCGCCGTGGGACGTGGTTGGCCGGCTCTCAGGGGGCCACGGGGCCGTCTTCGACCCGGAGACCTACCTCGAGAACGTGCCGGCGGACCGCCTGGGGCGACTGCCTGACTGGCCGTATTGGGCCGGGCTCCAGGGCGCCCTTCACAGATCACGTGTGAGAGCATACAGAGAGGCGGTCCCGACGATGCTGTCGCACCAGACTGACCTCGGCTTCCGCACGGTTACGGCATCCGGCCCCCTCATGCCGGCGTTGTACGGGTATGAGCAGGATGTGCTGTTCGAGGTGGCCAGCGAAGCGCAGGAATGGGCAGCCCACTGCGCCCCAGCGGGGGGAGTCCTGCTTGGGGTCCCCATCACGGCCTCAGCTCTGAGCCTTCAGCCGACGGCCTCCGAGCAGCCCCACGAAGACATCGACAGATGGCTCGACGTCATGACCACACTGCAAAACCCTGGTTTCTACTTCGTTGTTGACTGGGTTAGTGCTCCCTACGCGATGCCCACTGATCCGGTGGTACTCTCCAACCTGATGTACCTGACGCATAGCTTGGCGGAACTCAACGGCCGGAGGGTCATCTTCGGCTACTGCGGCCTGTGGGGGGTACTCATGGCCGCCGCCGGCGCGGACGCCATCGCGAGCGGCTGGTATCTGTCAACGCGACGGTTCGCATCGGAGAGGTTCCGGCTCACGGGGGGCAGAGCGAGTCACAGGCGGGTCTGGGTACGCGACCTGCTCTCGGAGATGACCGAGCCGGAGCTCACTGCAGTCTGCAAGGGTCGCACCCCGCCGGACGGCGCGAGCGAGACGCTGCTGGCCGCGTATGCAGGGCTCGAGGTCCCGCACACTGGCTCACAACTGGGTGAGACCACGCACAACTGGCGGGCGATGGGCGACATCCTCAGTCGCCTCGGCCAGCCATCAGCGGAGGAACGAACGAAGGCCTGTCTGGCGATGGTGGAAGCCGCCGAGGCCTTCCACCAGCAGCACTGCGCCCAGACTGACGTCGCGACGCGAACGATCGCCCACCTGGCGAAGTGGCGTGCGGCCATCCAGCGTTTCCGCAAGATGGTACAGTGGGACAGGGACTAACAGGCCGCGTACTGCGCACAAGCCTTGCCAAGGGCACACAGCTTCCACTGCCACTGCGGCCGTGGCACGTACGTCCAGCGCTCGTAGTGAAGCCTGTCGTCGTCGACCAGTACGAGGCTGGCTGAGTACTGTGCGACGGCCGCGATGATTCGCTGGCGCGTGGTGTCCCGAACGGGGAGCGGCATCACCAGGACCGCACGATCCGCGTACATGGTGTGGTGGACGAGCTGCCGGCAAGCGCGACTGTAGTCCGTGAGCTTCAACTCTACAGTGCTCAGCCGGAATCCGGGCAGTCGGCGCCGCCAGTTGGCGCGGTAGTCGCCATCGCGAAGCCTGACAACCCATCGCTCCTCGTCCAGTCGGGCGAGATGCTTGCGCGCTGACGACGGGCTGAGGCCTGTTGCCTGTCTGACCTCGGGCACTGAGGCGCGGCCAGCGCGCGTCAGGTGCAGGAAGCATCGGACCGCGACCGCCGAGCTGAAGCAGGCCAGCGACGCGATCGTCGCCAGCGTGGGCGGACGTGGGTCCGTCCACTCAACCTGAGCGAAGTCCGCGCGGCAGAATGGCCCGTCCAGTTCGGGCACAACGAGGCATGAGGCAGCCCGATCAGCACCGACCCGCAGGGGCATGTATTGAGTGAACCTGGCGCTGAAGTCGGCTTCGGTCACTGGTGACTCTCATTCCGTCGTGCATTGCGGGCCGAAGGTGTGGGCCACCCGCCTCGCGCCGCAGCTCAGCCTCACACGCCTCCCACACCTCGCATCGGCATCGCGCGCGGGGATACCGGGACACCCGCACGTCAGCCTCCTCAGGCCGCAGAACCGCGAGCGGCTATCGCCTGCCCACTAACAGTCCACTTCGCCGGCGACACTCCGAGTCCTTCGTCGGTGACGCCGTGGCTCGCATCGGTACGAGCGCGGCGGGGCACCGCGCGCGTCGACTGAGAGTGAAGGGGCCGCACCGTCGCTGCCTCGGTGCCCCCTGCGCGCCCGCGACGCCAGGAAGGTGGATGCGCGGACATGACCGAAGCAAGAACCGAGCAAATGATGGGTGGCTGTGGCATCGCATACCGGCAACAAGGAGTAGTCAATGGCAGTCTCGACCGTGCGAGCAGCACAGACAACGGTGCCGGCGTCCGTGTGGCTACGCCGTGTGATGATCGGGGTGGGCACCGCCATGCTGCTCGCGTGGCTGAGCCCGCTGTCCGCCGGTGCCTCGGAGGCGGCCGGCGCGAGCGACCACCCGCTCAGCACCACCGACCAGGCCACACTGCAGCGCAACTGGGACGCCCTCCGGGCACGCGGCCTCCGGCTCTTGCCGGTGCCCAAGCGCATCCGCTTCGAGGGCGCGCCGGTGGTGCTGGCCGGACCGGGGCAGCGCCCGGCGGCCATCGTGCTGGCCCATCCGAGCGAGCGCGGGCGCATCGCCGCCGATGAGATCGTGTCGCGCCTGGCAGAGCTCGGGCACCCGTCCGGGATCCCCGTTGTCGCCGCCCCGCAGCCCGGTGCCTACAACATCACCATCGAGACCACCTGGCCGGGGACGTTCACGCAGGATGACAGCCGGCCGGCGGAGGCACGCCGCACGGAGCAGGCGTACGGGCTCTACCCACGCCCGGAGGGCATCGTGCTGGCCGGGCAGGGCGAGCCGGGGATGCTGTACGCCGCCGTCACGCTGCGCTGGCTGATCGAGGCCGGAGACGGCACCGTTTTGCTGCATCCCGCGACGGTGGTCGACTGGCCCGACTACCAGTACCGGCAGATCGGGACACTGCTGGCTCCCTACCACATGCAGGGGCTGGCGGGTGGGCCGCAGGCGCACCTCGCGGCCCTGCGCCCGCATCTGGACTGGCTGTTCCGGCTGAAGGCGAACGGCACGTTCCGCCACAGCATCGGCTCGCGGCAGCACTCCTCGCTGCCCGATCAGACGGCTGCCTCGCCCCAGGAGCTTGCGTGCGCGCGGGTGGTGAGCGACTATGCTCGCGCGCGTGGCATCATCGGCGTGCATAACGGCAGCGTGGCCCTGGGCGCCGCACCGACGGACGGCGGCCGCCCGGGCTTCGACCAACTGATGGTCGGGCGCGGGCACTACCACTCGTGGGCGCGCCATGACCTGCACCGCAATCTCGCGCGCAACATGGCGCGCTTCTGTCAGCAGGCAGGCTTCGGTCAGGCGTTCATCCATGCCGTCGACTCCGGCGGCATCCTCGATCCGGAGATGTGGTCCGAGCGTGATGCCCTCACCCGCGAGCGATACGGCGACGACCGCGTCGCCGCCGACGCCGACATGTTCAACATCTATGCCGAGGAGTTCGCCCGCGTCGGCGCCGAGATCCTGTTCGTTGCCTACCCCTACTCCCCCGAGTACCTGTCGCGCCGGTTTGTCATGGCCTCGCTGGGCATGCCTGACAATGACGCGGGCCGCGCTCGCGCCGACGCGTTGGTGGCCGGGATGCAGCGCTGGATGCGCGGGATCAACGCGAAGCTGGCGCCCGGGGTGCGCATGTGCATCCGCGAAGCCGCACGCGAGGACATGTTCCGCTTCTTTGACGGTTACCCCGGCCGGCCGATGTGGATCTACTGGGAGCTGACGCACTACCGCAATAGCATCTACCCACTGCTGACCACGAACGTTCGGTGCCTCGGCACCGGCTACAGTCCCGAGCGTCCGGCCGCCGACGCCCTGTGGGCCAATGACATCGACTACTCGGGGTTCAGCGAGCCGATCCGCGCCGCCTCCTGCGAGTATGCCTGGAACACCCGGTTCCCCGGCAGCAAGCCCTACGACCCTGCCTACATGGCCGGTGGCGAGCC
>CAZIWQ010000367.1:0-6587 GCA_964542355.1 uncultured Armatimonadia bacterium | reverse complement strand
CTCGATGTCTTCGCAATGGTGCCAGGCTTGATGAACACGATCGCCGCCGGCCGAATGTCGTGCGCCTCGATGACCGCAGCGACGACCGCCTTCGCGGCTTCCGTTTCGCTGAACGCGCCCCGCGAGGTCGGTTCGACGCCCAGCGACTCGTCGCCCTGACGGCGGTCCGCCGCGCGGCGCCGCTCCAACGGCGACGGCGGGGTGCTGCCGCGCGGCTGCCGCCGGTCGTGGTGGCGCCGGTCCACCTCTTGCACGATGACGAGACGTTCCTGGCCGTGACGCTCGACCGAGAAGGCTGCGCAGCAGCCGGGCCTGAAGCCATGATGGCACGCGGCGACGGTCTGCTCGTAGTGTGCGGTCCGCGTGCCCCGAACGGCATTCGGGGCCGCTTCGCCCTCCTCCTCCGCCAACAACAGCCCTTCGTCGGATGCGGACAGCCAGATATGGAAGATGCGGGCCAGCTCCCCGTACTGCACGTCGTCATGGTAGGGGGGGTCTGTCAGGACCAGACGCGCGGAGTGGTCCGGCAGCGCCTGCCTTTCGCTGGTACCGGTGCAGATCACTGCATCTCCGGGCCCGGGACAATGTCGCTCGGTGGATCGGCAGCGCGCCGCGCACCGCGGCATCCCGGCGACAGTCATCCACCTGAGCGCGCGAGCGGCCGCCGCCAGCCGCCGCGGGAGCGTCCCCCTCCCGATCGGCGACAGGAGGTTGGTCTCCACGACCACCGTTTCACGGGAGTAGCGATGGTTGCAGAGCGCCTCGAAGGCCTTGGCGTGATAGCGGTCCCACCTGCAGAGGTTCCCGGCCATCTCTGCCGCCCCCAGCACGGCGAGGCGGGCTCGGTCCTTGACCGTGTCGGCAAAGGGCAGCGTCTCGACCTCCCGCAACGCCGCGAGCAAGACCTGAAGCTGGCGATGCGTGTAGAGGTCGCTCCAGTAGCGGAACCCCCGTTGTCGGAGGTGGTTCGTCTCCTGTCCGGGCGCGATCTCCTGCCGCAGTGCCGTCTCTTCCGGCGCCTCCGAAGCGTCCCAGATGCCGTCGCCGGGCAGAGGGGGACGCAGGACGATATTCGGCTCTCCTGCGTCGCCATGGGCGACCTCCTGGACAAGGCTGGCTTGCCACCGTGGCTGTCCGGACAGGGCCTCGTCAAGGCCGGTGGTCGCTGTGCAGTGGGGGCACGCGACCTCGGGCCTGGACCCGCGCGACACGGGCGTCGCCGTCACGATCCGTCGCCCGCACGCCGCACACACGACTGCAGTCGCACTGCGCGGGGCGCGCGTCGCGCTCCCGCACGCCGTGCACCCGTAGAATGCGGTGCCCTCGGTGCCGCGACGGGACGCGACGGAGATCAGGGGGGGGCGGAAGAGGAACACGGGACGATCGCAGTGCGGGCAGGCGATCTGCCGCACCCGCAACACGTGGCTCAGCTCGCGCGCGTGCGGGTCCCCGGCCCGGCGGTAGGAGGCCCGGTGCGGCGCGAGCCTGTCGAGGAGCATCGCGCAGGCAGCCTCGAACTGCTCGGCATCGGCTCGCGCAAGCGCTGTCGCCAGCCCCACGGTCGGCCACTCGTAGAGGTCCTGCGCATATACCGGAAGACCACGACGGGCCGCTTCGAAGGCCACCGTCCCGCCGCCGCTGAAGGGGTCGGAGACCACGAAGCTGCGGGCGCGGAACTGCTGGCCCGCGGCGTCGAGGATCGCACCCATCACGGCGTGCGAGCGTCGCGCCCACCAACGGAACAGCGACACCACGGGTGCGTACACCTCGCGGTTCCGCTGCTGGCGCTGCACAGTGGTGTCCAGATGCTCCCAGTCGACTCTCGCGAGGATGGCCATGCGTTCGGGTACCGGTGGGTTGGGGTAGCTGCAACACAGGCTGGGCAGATGGTTGCGGCGAGACAGGCGGCTTCAGAGGACGATGCACTCCGCTGCCCGGCACGGGTCCGAACAGGAGGTGTGCTCCGCGCACAGGATGTCGACCGCATCGATGATGTGGTAGGCGCCGGGGCCTCGCGCCGCGTAGATCTCCTCCTTGTCCTCCAGCCTGAGCACCGTGTTCAGAGCCAACACGGTCACTGTGGCACGCCTACCGTACGTGCGCCGGCCGAACCACTGCTCCTCGTTGTGCGGCAGGCGGGCCAACTCCTCCGGGTACTCGTCCAGCCGGAAGTTGGTGTTCTTGGCCTGGTAGTGGACGACCGGCCCTCCCCAGGCCCTCCCCACGATCACAAAGCCGTCTACCCCGAAGTCGCCGTGGTGCGGCCAGGTCTGCGGCTCTGCCATCCCACGCTCCCACTCGCGCAGATAGGCCCGGAAGCGCCCGACGGCGCGTTCGGGACCTTCTCCGTTCTCGCGGGGTGCTCCCACACAGACCCCCCACCCGCCGGTCAGAGCGTGGAGGGCCCGGAAGGCACGTTTCTCGAAGTCGCGCGCGGCGGGCTGGCCCTGGCTGATGCACGAGCTCAAGCCTGCCGCAGCTTCGGCGAGGTCGTCGCATCCGGGGAGGACCTGGAGTGTGTAGCCTGCCCCAGACCTCTCGAACGGGTAGGTGAGTCCGCGCTGGCGGTAGGCCCTCTCCGCCAGAGGCAGGTACGCCTCGATCACGCCGGCGTTCTCCTCCCTCTCCTCGATGTCATCGACAGCAAGGCCAAACAGACTGGACTCGTCCTCGTCGCCCACCTCGCCTGTCGGCGCCACGCTGAGTTCGGCGGACGCTCTGCCGCCGTCGACAGCGTCGACCTCAAGTCGCCTGGCACTCTCGACGAACGAGTAGTCCAGTTCAGGCATCCTGCTCCGCTCCCCCCGCCCTGGTGCGTCTGCCATCCAGCAGGGCCCGGAGTTGCCGGATGGCCGTGTCCAGCAGGCTGAGCGCACGCTCAGCCTGGCGAAGGCCCTCGCCGTCCAACTGGTCGACCGGGATGCTGCACGCGCGCCGGACAGATAACTCGGCGCGCCGGAGGTGCTGGGCGATGCTGTCCCCGGCGGCCTGCATCGCCTCCTCGGCCTCAGCCAGACTCGCCCCGGCCTCCAGCTCCTCGACCGCACGGGCACTGCCCAGGCAGGCGTCAAGCCGGCTGATGTCGCGAATGCTCTGGATGAGGCGCGGCTGCGCCTCGGCAGACTTGCCGTAGAGCCAGGTGACGAGTCGGTCGAGCTTCGTCTGGTTGTACGCCGGCGTTCGCAGCGGGTCCGGGTCTTCCGCCAGCTCGATGTACGCCTTCGTCTTGGTGCGGCGGATGGCATCACCGAGGTGCCAGAAGAACACATCGCCCTCTCCTCCTGCTGCGGAGACGCTGAAACCCAGAGATGCCGCTTCCTCGAACAGACGCCGGGTGAGCAGCAGCAGGCGGAGGGCATTCTGCGTCGTCCCGGTCAGCTTCGCAGCCGCCTTGAGTTCGTAGCCGGCCCTGAGTATCCTCTCGACATACGCCCCCTTGGCGCTCGTGCTCCAGTCCTTCGTCTTGGATATGTGCCGCAGGCCGAGGTATGACAGGAGCTGCTTGTCGTCACCATGGAACACCAGGCAGGGCACGCGCTCGAGACCATGCGTGTCGACCGCCGCTCGGACGTCCGGGTCGTCGGATGCGACCATCGATCGCAAGGCGGCCAGGCGCCGGTTGCCCTCGATGACGGTGTAGGCGGCGCCGTGCTGCCGCACGATCATCGGTTCGTATGGAATGTAGCCGTTCTCGATGAAGGACGGCACCAACTCGCGAGCGTTGATCTCCCCGCCGAGCAGCAGATCGCGGATCTGATCTTGCGTCGGGTTCCCGCCGAGCCGCTCCACGATCCGCGGGTTCCCGCAGTCGTACCGCAGAACCGTCAGGGGCAGGTACTCGACGTTCTGCTGCTCTGCCGTCACCGGCTGCTTCGCTCTCGTCTTCCGCTTCTCAGTCGGTTGATCGGTCATCACGGGCGTCCTCCAGGCTGGGAGCGGGTGCGCGGTTCCAGGGCGATTGCCTCGTCTGCGGTCTGCTTGGGGGCAGGCCGGAGCCAATGCGGCCCCTCACGAGCATTATAGTGGCTATGCGAGCGGCGAGCAACGAGCGCCTGGTCCGGGGTTTGCCGGCGGCCCTGCACCGACCGGCGGAGACCGGGGGGCGTGCCTCGCCCCCGTACTCGCTCGAGCCACAAGGGGGCGCAGGCCGGGACGGCGAACTCACCTGCGCGTCCGCTGCGACGCGATACCCGCCCATGGCGGCGTCACGATCTCAGGTGAGTGCGATGCCGGCTAGCGACTACTCAGCCCTCCCCATTGACGAGCTGATCGAGCTGATCTCAACCTGTGGGCTGGACGTGCCTCCCGGCCTGCCCGAGGCGATTGTCGCCCGCGGCTCGGTGATGGTCGGGCCGCTCGGCGTCATCCTCATCGATCCCGAAGCCTGGCTACGGGACGAGGCCGACCTCAGCGTCGGCTGGGCACCGGTCCACGCGATGCACCTGCTCGGCGCCATCGGCGACGCGGAAGGCGTCTATGCACTGCTGACTCCGCTCTGCTGGGATGACTATGATGAGTTCTACTGCGAACACGGCCCCGGGATCTTCGCTCACCTCGGCCCGGCGGCGATCGAGCCGATGGGGCAGTTCATCCGCACGCGACCCGACGGCATCCCCGCGTGGATCGTGCACGACGGCCTGATGGGCATGGGCCTGCTCAATCCGGCCTATGCCCACGTGGCCCCCGATCTCGCCCGCGAGTTGGTCGTCGCGGCGCACGAGCACAGGCGGACGATCCCCTCGGCGCTGGCCGGCAATCTGGCGAGGGTGGGCACCCCTGAGGACCACGCACTCCTGCGCCGGTTGTGGGAGGAGGACGATTGGTCTGACTACGGGATCGACGACGAGGCGGAGTTCGAGGCGACCTGCGCGCGGGGGGTGACCCCCTATGACGTGGCGCACTGGACGCGCGACCCGATGCAGCACTTCGCCCCCGGCGAGCTGGCGCATCTGCGCATGATGTGGACGCCCTACGACAAGCTGACGGCCGCTCAGCGCCGGGAGCGCGAGAGGTACCTTTCCCGGCTGGCGCACGCGTCGGCTTCGCCTCCGAGCGCGCGGCCCGGCGTCGGCCGTAACGACCCCTGCCCCTGCGGCAGTGGGAAGAAATACAAGAAGTGCTGCATGCCGTGACGACGCAGGAGCCGCTGACGGTCCCACCACCCCCCAGTCTGTGTGAGAAGGTGCGCCATGAGTGAGCCAACGGAACGCGCCCGCTACGGTGCCGCAGCCATCGCCCACCTCAAAGGCCGACTCCCGAACCCGTTCCCCCGCACCATGGGGCCCAATGCCATGCGCTACCTGCAGGAGGTCGTCGACAGCGGGCTGACGAGCGGGATGGTGGAGCGGTTCGAGTCCGCGTTCGCGCGGGCCGTTGGGGTGAAGCACTGCGTGGCCACACCCGGCTGTACGCCGGCATTGGCGATCCTGGCCGCCGCCCTCCCCTGTGAGCCCGGAGACGAGATCATCGTCAGCCCCATCACCGACTACGGCACGATCCAGGGGCTGTTCCGGCAGGGCTTCATCCCGGTCTTCGCGGACACGGCGCCGGGCACCGTGAACCTGAGCGCCGAGACCATCGCTCCGCTGATCACTGACCGCACGCAGGCCGTCCTGTGCGTGCACAAGACCGGCCTCGTCTGCGACATGGATCCGATCAACGACCTGGCAGCGCGCTACGGGCTGTTCGTCTACGAGGACGCCTGCCAGGCGGTCTTCAGCACCTACAAAGGCCGGGTGGCGGGGACACTGGGCCGGGCGGCCGGGTTCTCCTTCGATAGCGAGAAGACCCTCGGCTCCGACGTGGGGGGCTGCGTCGTCACCGACGACGACACCTTCGCGGAGCGCCTGCGCTTCATCGGCCACAGCCGGGGCGGCGTAAGCAGGGCCGGGTACGGCCGCGTGCACACCGAGCCCGGGTATGCGTTCCGCATGACCCAGTCCACCGCGGCCATTACCCTCGCCCAGCTCGAGATCATCCGGGAGAACGTGGCCCAACGCGACAAGATGGCACGGCTGTTGACTCGGCTGGTCAACGAGATCCCGGGCGTGGCGGCCCTGCCCATCCCCGACTACCAGGAGGTCTACTCCTGCTGGATGTTCGGGATCACGGTGGACCCCGCCCAGTTCCAGTGCGATGTGGCCGGCTTTGCCGCACAGCTCATGGAGGCGGGCTTGCCGGGCGCCGGGATGGGGGCCTACTATCTCATGCCCGAGGCCTGCGAGTTCCTCGACGAGTACGCACAGGCCGGCCGCTTCCCGTTCTCGCAGCCCCCGGCCGGTCGCGAGTACCGCTATGGCCCCGCGAGCACTCCCCGGGCCGTCGCCGTCCTGCAGCGCTTGATCCGCTGGTCCACGTTCTGCGAGAAGTACACGGAGGAGCACTGCGCGATCGCCGCCCAGATCATCCGTGCCGTTGCCGATGCCAATCGCTGACCCCCCAGCCCCGCCGGGTGCCTTCGCGGGAGTGCTGCACTCGCGTAGGCCGACCGTCCCGGTCGGCGGGCCGTTGTCGAGCGAGACGCTCGACCTACGCGGCGACCGCACGAACTCGGCCTCTGGGCCGATGTCATCCTGAGGAGCGAATGC
>CAZIWQ010000366.1:0-6587 GCA_964542355.1 uncultured Armatimonadia bacterium | reverse complement strand
GCCGGTCTCCATGTAGTTGACGCGCTCGACGACATTGACCGTGTGGTCGCCAATGCGCTCCAGATAGCGGGCCACCAGGAGCAGGTAGGTCGCCTGGGAGACGTGTCGCGGGTCCTCGCGCATGTGCTCCATGAGTTGGTCGCGCAGGCGGCGCCACACCTCGTCGACCTGCTTATCCTGCAGCGCGACCTCGCGCGCCAGGTCCAGATTGCGGTCGACGAAACAGCGCAGAGCGGTCCGCACCATCTCGCCCACCAGGCGCCCCATCGCGGGGATGTCCTCCAGCGGCCAGTGATAGGGCTCGGGCGCCAGCACCACGGTCGCCTTGGCGATGTCCTTCGAGTAGTCTCCGATGCGCTCGAGGTCGGCGGCGATGCGCAGCGAGGCCGTTACCGCGCGCAGATCGCGGGCCAGTGGCTGCTGGAGCGCCAGGAGCCGGATGCACTGCTGCTCGATCTGCATGTCGAGGCGGTCGGCGACATCGTCGCTGCGGCGCACCTCCTCCGCCAGCACGGCATCCTGGTTGACAAGCGCCTCTAGCGATCGCGCCAGCATCCCCTCGACGAACGTGGCCATCCGCAGCACGGTGTCGCGCAGCTCGGACAGCTCGTCGCGGAATGCGGTCCTGATCTCGGAATCCTGCTGGGCCATTAGCCGAACCTTCCCCGGATGTAGTCTTCCGTGCGTGTGTCGGTCGGGGCTTCGAAGATCCTGCGCGTGTCATCATACTCGATCAGCTCGCCGAGCAGGAAGAAGCCGGTCATCTGCGACACGCGCGCCGCCTGGTACATGTTGTGGGTCACAATCACGACGGTATAGCTCTCCCGCAGCCGGGTCATGAGCTCCTCGATGCGGAAGGTGGCATTGGGGTCGAGGGCGGAGCACGGCTCATCCATGAGGATGACCTCGGGCTCGACGGCCATGACGCGGGCGATGCACAGGCGCTGCTGCTGCCCCCCCGACAGGGAGAAGGCCGACTCGCGCAGCTTGTCCTTGACCTCGTCCCACAGGGCCGCCCCGCGCAACGTCCGCTCGACGATCTCAACTAGCGCGGAATGGCTGCGGACACCGTGCAGGCGCGGCCCGTAGGCGATGTTGTCGAAGATCGACATCGGGAACGGGTTCGGCTGCTGGAACACCATCCCGACCCGCTTGCGGAGCTCGACCGCATCCACGCCCCGGCCGTAGATGTCCACCCCGTCCATGAGCACCTGGCCGGTGACCCGCACGTTCTCGATCACGTCGTTCATCCGGTTCAGGCAGCGCAGGAAGGTGGACTTGCCGCAGCCGGAGGGGCCGATGAGGGCCGTGATCGCGCGCTCGGGGAGGGACATCGTGATCCCCCGCAGGGCCTCCGTGCGACCGTAGAACACCCGCACACCCTCGGTCACCAGCTTCGGTCGTGACCCCGGCGGGAGGGGTTGGCGTGGCTCCTGGACGCGCGACTCGGTGGTCGCTAACGCTGTCATCGATCAGACCCTCTTCCTGCGCAACATCATGCGCAGTGCAATCGCGAGTGCGTTGAACCCGAGCACCAGGGCGAGCAGGACCAGCGCGGTCCCCCATTTCAGCGTCTCGGGAGCATCCGGCAACTGCGTGGAGATGGCAAACAAGTGGTAGGGCAGAGCCATGAACGGCTTGAACAGGGCGGCCGCCGGCCCCGGGAGCTCGGAGAGGTAGAACACGGCGCCGGTCAGCAGGATGGGGGCGGTCTCGCCCGCCGCCCGTCCCACGGCCAGGATCAGGCCCGTCAGGATCCCGGGCATCGCGTTCGGCAACACGATGCGCCAGATGGTCTGCCAGCGCGTCGCACCCAGCGCGAGGCTGGCATTGCGCTGGTGCTGCGGGACCTGCCGCAGCGCCTCCTCGGTGGTGGCGATCACCATCGGCAGCACCAGGAGCCCGAGCGTGGCCGCCCCGGCAAGCAGGCAACTGGTGGAGAACTGCCGACTGTCGAGACCCAGCAGGCGCAGCAGTGCCGGCACGATCACCATCACGAACACGCCCATCCCGAACAGGCCGTACACGATGGAGGGCACGCCGGCCAGGTTCATGATGGCGACGCGGATGACTCGCACCAGCGGGCCCTGCCGGGCGTACTCCACCAGGTAGATGGCGCCCAGCACACCGAGGGGGACGGCGAACACCATCGTCACCAGCACCAGCGCAACGGAGCCCACGATCGCGGGCAGCAACCCGCCGGCCTTCATCCCGTCCGTGGGCATGGTGCTGAGGAACTGCCAGTTGATCGCCGGCAACCCGCGGGCGGCGACGAAGTACACAATCAGGGCCGCAGGCGCGGCAATCGACACCGACAGCAGGCCCAGCAGGAAGAACGCACACGCCTGCTTCAGCCGCTCCCGGCTGGCCTGCGACGCCCACAACGACCCGGTCATCAGGGGGCTAGCGGTGCTCGACATGCTTGCTCTTGTGAGTGACGTAGTCTGCGGCGGTGTTCACGGCGAAGGTGATGAGGAACAGGAGCACGCCCACCATGAACAGGGCGTGGTAGTGGTCAGTGTTGCGGGCGGTCTCGCCCATCTCCGCGGCGACGGTGGCCGTCATCGTCCTCACCGGCCGGAAGAGCCCCTTCGTGAGCGATGGCATCACGGGGGAATTGCCGGTGACCATCAAGACCGTCATCGTCTCTCCGACGGCACGGCCGATCCCGAGCATCACCGCGGCGATGATCCCCGACTTGGCCGCGGGGAGGGTTACTCCCACGATGGTCTGCCAGCGGGTGGCGCCGAGGGCCAACGACCCCTCACGGAATGACCGGGGGACCGCGCTGAGGGCATCCTCGGCGATGGAGACGACCGTCGGGAGCGTCATGAGTGCAAGCATGACGGCCCCGGTGATGGCGGCGAGGCCGGTCGGCATGTCGAGGGCCGTCTTGAGCAGGTCGGGCCCCGGCAGCGCTTCGCCGGCCGCCCGCGCCGCGGCCCGGATCCAGTCGCCCACGAGCAGCATCCCGACGAACCCGAACACCACAGAGGGGATCGCCGCGAGCAGCTCGACAACGGGCTTGACGACCTCTCGCAGCGAGGGGGGGGCAATCTCGGACAGGAAGGTCGCGCAGGCGATCCCGGTGGGGACTGCCAGCAGCAGGGCGCCGAGTGTCACGATCAGGCTGCCGAGAATGAGCGGGACAAAGCCGAACTGCGGGGGCGTCGAGGTTGGTCGCCAGCCCGTACCGGCCAGCATCTCGCCGACGGTCACGGTCTTGAGCACGGGCAGGGCGTCCTTGAGCAGGAACGCGAGGATCAGGAGCACAAACACGATCGACGCGAGGCCGGAGACCTTGATCGCGGCCTCGATGGGCAGCTCCCAGATTCTGCGCGTGCGCGAGCTCATGTGTGCGTCTCCGTCCGGCGGTGCCCTGCGGCAGCGTTCATGCAGCAAAGCGTAGGCCGACCGTCCCGGTCGGCGGGGAAGCGTGTCGAGCGAGACGCTCGACCTACGCGGCCACCATCCCGCCTTGCGGGACCCGGCCGGTGTTGTCGTCCGTCGTGCCGTTCCCCACCACCCACCACCAATCACCCGCCACGGCCGTTCGCCGTTGCCGATTCCGCCGTCCCCGCCGCCCGCGGTACGCCGGACACTCCTGTCCGGCATGGCCCGCTCGCACCTGACAAGCGTGTCGGGCGCAGCGGTCACCGACTACTTGACCGGAACGAAGCCCGCTTTGGCGATGATCCCCTGGCCGTCCGGGCCCGTCACCCAGTCCAGGAAGGCAGTGGTCGGCTCACTCGGGGTCTTGGCGGTGTACATGAACAGCGGGCGCGAGATGGGGTACGACCCGTCCTTGACCGTTGCCGTGGAGGGCGCTACCGGCTTGCCGGCCTTGTCGACGATCGGGACGGCCTTCACCTTGTCACTGAGGTAGCCCAGGCCGACGTAGCCGATGGCCTTGTCGCTCTTGGTGACCTCATCGAGGATCGCGGTGTTCGAGGGCAGCATGATGGCGGTGGGGGCGTACTCGCGCTTACTTGCCTTGTCGCCCTTCTGCACCACGTGCTCCTTGAAGTACTCATAGGTGCCGGAGGCGGTGTCGCGCGAGTACAGGGCGATCTCGCCGCTGCCGCCCACAGCCTTCCAGTCGGTGACCTGGCCGGTGTAGATGTCGGACAACTGCTCGATGGTGAGCTTCTGGATGGGGCTTTTCGTGCTGACGATGACAGCGATGCCGTCATAGCCGACGAGGTGCTCGACCGGCTCGACGCCCTTGGCCCGGGCCTCCTGGATCTCCTTGTCCTTGATCTTGCGGGACGCGTCGGCGATGTCGGTAGTACCCTCGGTCAGGGCCTGGAACCCGGTGCCGGTGCCGCCGCCGGTGACGGAGATCTGGACTGCGGCGTCCTTGGCCTTGTAGGCTTCGGCGAGGGCCTGGGCCACCTGCAGGAGAGTATCGGAGCCTTTGAGTTGGACGCGCCGGCCGCCCGTGGCGGCGGTGCCGGTGGGCGCGGGAGCCTGGGTGTCGGCCACCGGCGGGGTGACGGGCGGGACGACGGTCTCGGTCGCGGCCGGCGGCCGGGCGCAGCCGGCGAACAGCGCTCCCGCCAGCAAAGCGCTGACGGCGGTGACTAGCAGGGTTCTCGTGGCGAACATGGCGCGGGTCTCCCGATGGGCGGTGGTGGGTACTTGAGCACCATCAGGGTAGCCCGCGGCAGTGAATGCATCGTTAAGGGGATGTTAGGGGGAGGTTAAGGGGGCAGCGCCGAGAACGTGCGCCGTGCAGGGCTTGTCGCGCCACCGAGGTGCCGACGGCATCGGTGTCGAAACCAGTCGCCAAGCGGGGGAGTCCCAACCAGCGGTCCGCCCACTACTTTCGTTGGGGGGTACCTGTTCCATGAGAACCGCAGCAGTCGTCCTCGCCATCGCAGTCGCCGTGTGTGCAGCGCACGCCGATGACCCCTCGATCATGCCGGTGACCGTCTCCAACACCGGTGAATGGTGCAACGGGACAATCGGCCCGGCGGCCATCAGTGCCGACGGGCGCTACGTCGCCTTCGCGTCGGATGCGACCAACCTGGTGCCCGGCGTCTCCGGCCAGCAGGTGTACCTGCGCGATCTGGCGCAGAAGGAGACCATCTGCGTCTCGCTCGACACCGCCGGTCAGCCGGCCGTGCGGCTGTCCCCGGACGGGCGGGCCTACAAGGGCGACCTGTCATACCCGGCGATCAGCGGCGACGGCGGGGTCGTCGCCTTCTCGGGACACGCCACGAACCTGGTCCCCCCGGGGCCCTCTGCCTGGGTCACCAACCACACCTTCGTCTACGAGCGGACTCAGAAGGCGGTGCGCTGCATCACCCTCAGCTCGACGATGCACGACCCCTACGTCTCGGGCAACAGCAGTGTGAGCAGTGACGGGAGGTACGTGGCCCACCGGATCGTCCCGGCGGGCGCTCTCATCCCGGATGCCGGGCGAATCGGCGGCACTGTCGTCGTGCGTGACCTCGTTGCCGGGACGGTGGTGTGCGCCGTCGTGGGCCCGGACGGCAAGCCGATTGACGCGCAACACCCCTCCCTCAGCGCCGGCGGCAGGCATGTCGCCTTCCTTGGCCCCCCCACTCTCCTGCCAGCGGGCATGAGACGCACCGTCGCCGACGGGGCCACCCAGCGAGCGGCAGGCGGACAGGTGTTCGTCCGTGATCTCGAGACCGGCGACGTCGTCCTCGCGAGCGTGGCGCGGGACGGGGGGCCGAGCGATGATGTTGCCGGGAACTGGATCTCGCTCGGCTTCGCCCCCGGCCCGAAGATCAGCACGGATGGCCGGACCGTCGCGTTCCTCTCGACGGCCGGCAACCTCGTCCCCCTGTCGGCGCGCAACCTGTTCGCCCAGGTCTACGCCCACAACACCAAGACGCAGGAGACCTGGTGTGTGAGCGCTACCGCCGATAACGTGCCGGCCGCCGGCCAGTGCTCAGAGCCCTACCTCAGTGCTGACGGGCGGTTCGTGCTCTTCACCTCCGGGGCCGGCAACCTCGTGCCGGGCGACACCAACGGCCGCAAGGACGCCTTCATCCGCGATCTGTACACGGGCGGGCTGGCGTGTGCGCTGCAGTACCCGGACGGTAGCACCCCGCCCCGGGGCTGCGAGGGGGCGGGGATCAGCGCCAACGGCACGCAGGTCCTGTTGCGGACCGGTGACCCCACCTTCGCTCCGGGCAACAAGCCGGACTTCATCCAGTTGATCTGCTGTGTGCGGGCGCCCGGCGCGGCAGGTACGGCACGGTGGGCAGGCACCGTCGCCGCGACAGATGCGGCCGCGACAGCAGGTCCGGCAGGTACGGCCGGTGCCGCGGGAGCCGCCGCTCAGGACCCGAACTGGAAGCTGTACACCCGGACGGACGCGCCCACCTTCACCATCGCCTGTCCCCGCGTCTGGGAGACGAAGGAGCTGCCGGAGGTACCCCAACTGCTCGCCGCGACGGGACTGACTCCGCAGGCGGCCGTGCAGTTTGGCGCGCAGGTTGAGGCCGGCGCGCTTGCCTGCACAGTGTGCGCGTACCAGGCCCCTGCCGACCTGGATGCTGAGCGCCTCAAAGTGGTACTGGCCGGCGAGAGCAAGACCCACATCGAGAACC
>CAZIWQ010000365.1:0-6590 GCA_964542355.1 uncultured Armatimonadia bacterium | reverse complement strand
GCAGTCCTCATGCCGCTGACGTCACCCCCCGTCTATCATGCCCCCTTGTGGCGCTCTCCACACATCCTGGAGAGAAGGGGCCTGCCGAGACGACCGCATCGCACGTGCCAGGGCCTGCGGGGCCCGGCGGTGCAGATCACGCGGTCGGGGCCGCTGTAGCCCGGAGGGCGGCCGTCCCGCCTTGCGGGACCACCAGCTTCCGAGCCTGTCGCGGAAGTCGAGCACGTCCGCTCGTCGCCTCAATGGGTGTTGGCGCGGCTTCCAGCCACTCCTACAGGGGCCCACCGGGTGCGCGGTACCGGCCCGGGCCGCAAACCGCGACCGCATACGACGCGGTTCCCGCTCTGCGGGATCCGGCCCCTCCACAGGCGCCTGCACGGCTCTGGCTGGGCGCATACTCCGTCTCACTGTGGCTTGTCTGCGCGGGTCACAACCCCGCGCAGGTACTGCTCCACCGTCTGGCTCTCCTCGGTCTTGCCGGCGGCGATCAGGGTCTTCAATTCCGCCAGGAGCAGCGCCGCGGTCACTGCGCGATCTCGCATCGCGGGGAGCTCCGCCGCGGCCGGCGTTGCCTTGCGGGCCGCCAGGTAAGCCTGCTTCAGTGCCTCCACCTGGCCCTCGTACGCCGCCAGGCCCTGGAGCTGCTGCTGCCGCGCCGCGCTGGTCAGCACCACGGGCCTGCGCGCCTCCAGCGCCTCGCCCTCAGCCGGTGTCAGCCGCGCGAGGATCGCGTACTCCCCGTCAACCATCACCCCCGGGTCCCAGGCATACGCGCGCGTCACGGCTCTCCCGGCCGGCGCCTGCACGGGACTGCTCCCCAGGTCGGTCACGAGCTGGTCTCCCCGCCAGATGCCGACGCCCAGGGCGCCGCTCAGGGCGCCGACGCCGCCGGCCTCCACCTCAAAGCTGAGGCGCTCGCCCTTGCCCGGGCCCGCCTGCCCGTGGGTGTCGATGCGGATTGCCATACCGTCGCGGGCGGCGTCGACACCGCTCAGGCCCCGGATCAGCGACAGCGAGTGGGTGAACTCCAGGGCCTGGCCGGACGGTATCTCCCGCGGGCGGGCGAACAGCTCCAGCCCATAGCGCGTGGGCGGGTTGTGCATGTAGAGCGTCTCCGTCGCCTGCGGGCTGAAGCCCTGGATCAGGGCCATGCGCTTCTCGATGTCGACCAGTGCGGTCCATTCGCCCTCGGCGGGGTACGTGCCGGGGAAGGGGAAGGGCCGGTCGGTGATGCGGCCGCCGATGGTGAGGAACCAGTGGTCGGACGGTCCACCGTCGCCGCCCACCTGGAAGATCGGGTGGGTGCGCAGGCCGACGGGCATCGCGGTCGGGGCCTCGTTGAAGGCCTGCAGGCTGCATGACAGGCGGCTCTCGCCGCGCCGGAGCGTGTACTCCTTCACCTGGCGGTTGCGACCTGATTGGGGGTTGGCATATCCGTATGCCCAACTCACCGGCTGGGCCATGGCCAGCCGGACGACGAGCTGCCCGGGGCTCTCCTGCACGATGGTGGGGGCGAAGTCGGCGTTCCAGTAGGGCCCGGGCCATCCGCCCGCATTCTCCTCCAGCCCGCCGAAGTCCCCCCAACTGCTGCCGAGTCCCTGCTTGAGCAGCGCCGGATCGGTATAGAGCTGGTTCGTCTCGTCCGGGAGGGTCGTGAGCTCGATCAAGCGGCCGCCGAGGCGGGGGAGCAGGCGGGCCCGCAGCAGGCCGTTGCTCAGCACCAGGCTCTCCTGGCCCAGGTATGGCTCGCGGGTCAGGCGGCAGTCGGCAACAGCCGTCGCCGGGGCCTCGACCGTGATGCGGGCCAGGATGTTGCTCGGATAGACCGGGGTCACCTCGCGGCAGGCCACGCGCAGGACGCGCTCGGTGAAGTGGAAGACGGTCTCCTGCCCCGCGACGCAGCGGCGGCGCAGGCGCTCCTTGCCCAGCCGGACGGCGAGGAACAGGTTTCCCCCCCAGCCGCCGCCGGTCTCAACATCGAGCTCGAGGCGGAACGGCCCGAGGCGGGTGACGCCGTCGCGGGTCCAGACGCGGCCCTCGAACGGCGTCTGCTCGTCGAGCGGCACGGGCGCAGCCGCGGCGGGTCGCGGGGGAGCCGGCGGCGGAGCCACCGGTGGCGTGCGCGGTGTGGCCGGCTCCGCTTGAGCACCCGGCGTCGGCGTCAGGGCGAGCACCATGCCGCCCGGCGAGCCGATGGCGCTCTTCACGCGCGAGTACCCCTGCTCGCGGGTGACGGGGAGCGCCAGGCCCAGCAGGTAGTCCTCGACTTGCCACGCGCCGCGCAGGCCTAGCTCGAACTCGGCAATGCCGTCCCGGCCCAGTGACGCCAGGATGAGATACCTCCGCCCCCCGTGCTGCCACGGACGCACCATGATGTCCTGGCGCGAGATGGTGACCTCCTGCTCGATCCCCGCGGCCCCGAGTACCGGCGCCAGGAGCGCCATGACCGTCGTCGGGTTGCCCTGCCACTGGTCGAAGCAGTCCAGCCCCAGATTGCAGCCCACCACCGTGAGCGTCCCCGTGCCGACCTTCGTCTCCGTCACCGCCGCCTCGCCGCCGGCGTAGCGTTGCAGGACGCGGACTTCATCGCTCAGCACCGGTGCCAGCCCGACCATCTGCGCGCTGTTGGCGGCGGAGAAGTACCGCAGGCCCTCCCCCAGCGGGATGACCGGCTCGGCGACCTTCTGGGGTGTGACGCCGGCGACGGTCAGCCATGTGTCGCCGCGCCGTCCGTACTGGTCGAACTTCCCGCTGCCGGGTGTCACCAGCACATGCCCGCCGGCCGCGAGGTATTCCATAGCCTTCTGGTGCAGGGCATCGTTCTCGAACAGGACCTCGGAGAGGATCAGCAGACGACACTGGGGTGACAGGTGTCCCTCCATCACCGCCTGCTCGTCGATGGCGCGTGCATGGAGGTGAGCGGTCCGCAGCAGCGTGTATAGCCCCGCGGTGGCGCGGAAGCTCATGTCCTCCTCGACGCCCGGCCAACTCGTGTGGCGGTGCGTGGTGGGCGAGTAGACGATGCGCACCGGGGGCTCCTCGCGCTTTCCGTCGAGCAGAATGTGCTCCATGAGGTCGGTGCGCCGCTTCACCTCCGCCAGTTGCCACGCCAGTGGCTGCGGGCGGTTCACCAGGTCCATGTAGTTGGCCGACGACCAGGAGAGGGAGGAGAAGGCGAACAGGCTCCACCCGGCCTGCCCGTTGGAGAGCCCCTTCCACATCCGCTCGTTCAACAGGTCGATCCGCGACTGGTGGGTCGGCGGGGGGAAGTAGAACGGGCCCCACTCCGCCGTGCAGTGCAGCGAGAACATGCTGCAGATGTCGAAGGCCAGCCACTCCTTGGCGTCCTCGTTCGAGTGCTCGAAGCCGTTGACCGGCAGCTCTCGGCCGTACTCGTAGAAGTTGATGCCATTGGCCGGGTGCTTGCCGTGCTGGTCGTATGTCCCCCACGTGAGATAGCGCCACTTGCGGTCCGGCGCATAGCGCAGGACTGCACCGGTGCTGAGCTTCATCTCGCGCTCACGCCGGTAGACCTCGCGGAAGCGGGTCCAGTCCTCCCACCGGGCGTGCTCCGGCTGTGTCACGGGCCGCGCAACCGGCAACTGAATGACCTCGAAGCCCGCGTGCGTGGTCCCCCACACCCGGTTGAGCCGGCCGATCTCCCCGTAGCGCTCCCGCAGGTAGTCGAGGAACAGGGCGCGGTCGCGCGGCCCCCACAGCGACCAGGCGAAGTCCCGCTCATCCATCCCGTAGATCGAAGTGATCGTGGGGCTCGTGTTGACGCGTTCGAGCTGCCAGCGGAACGACTCGCGCCAGTGCTCCCGATCCTCCGCCGTCTCCGGCCAGCGGTTCTTGACCGGCTTGACGACACCGGTGGCGGGGTCGAGCTCGCCGGACTCGAACTCGCGCTTGAAGGGATGGCCGTTGAAGGTGTACTCCTGCCGGTACGAGGTGAGGTGGTAGCCCTCGTAGCGGAGGCCCATGCTCTCGACCTGGCGGCGGAGCTCCTGATAGCCGAGCGCGCCTCGTCCCAGGGCATTGTCGAGGCCGAAGTAGAGGTGGGCGAAGGGGCTGGTGACAGGCTGCGGCGCGGGCGGGTGGGTGGCAGCCTGCACCCGGGCCCCGGTCTCCGCGACTTCCTTGTCGAGGCGGGCGAGGGCGGCCGCCAGGTCGCTTACCAGGGCCCCCCGCGCGCGGTGGCCGTACGCACGACCGCCGTCACGCTTGGTCAGCAGGCGCTCGAGCTGGTCCGCGCGCGCGCTCAGCCGCTCGAAGGCTTGCTGCTCCGCCGCGTGGGCCTGGCGGCAGGCGGTGAGCTCATCGCTTCGGCCGGCGGCGGCGGCCACCCGGGCGGCGGCACCCAGCAGCTCGCGCAGGCGGATCGACTGCCCGGCATAGCGGGAGAACAGGTCGCGAGCGCGGTTGGCTGTTTGTACGTACTGTGTCGGGCATTCGCCCGGGAGCTCGGACTCGGCCAGCCGCAGGGCCGCGAGCAGCACCGCCGGACCCTCCTCTGCCGCAAGCAGCCGGGCCCCCGCGCAGCCGAAGTGCACCAGCGTCCCGCCCTCCTGGCGGGCGTTGTGGTAGCGTAGTACGTAGCAGTCGGCCTCACAGTCGCGCTCATGCTTGCCGGCCTCGACGAAGGCCGGGTACTGCAGCCCACTCGGGGCGGCGAACCGGTAGAGCGACAGGAGCAGGTCGCAGGCAAACTCCGGCGCCACGGGGGCGTCGACGGTGTGGGGTCCCCGCCGGCACAGCCGGATCGCGCCGCGCTCACGCCGCGGCTTTGCCTCGGGCGGGATCGTCGCGGCAAAGTCGGCCAGCACTGTGGCCAGGGCGGGGTTGCGCTGCAGTGGCTCCGAGAACGGCCGGGCGTAGTAGGGTTGCGCCGTGTTCGGCCATGGCTGCACTCCGAGGCCCTCCGGGTAGGTGGCCGGGGCGGGTGTCTCGTAGTTCTGGATGTCGGCGAGCGTGGCACGCCACTCGTGCGCCCGGGCATCGAGCTCGAACATGTTCCCGTAGCAGGTCCACAGGTGACGCGACAGGGCGTCGAAGTAGGCGTAGCCCCCCTTGCCCTGGAGGTAGTCCTGGCGACGGGCCTCCAACTCGCGCCGGGCGGCATCGTCAGGAGGAGGCGCCGTCCGCAGCACCAGGCTCTCGTCCACCACGAGCGTCCCGCCGCGTGCTACGAAGGTCTCGACGACCTTCTCGGCGGCGGAGGGGAAGTTGCCGCCCGTGGCCAGGATCAGCGTGTCGAACTTCTCAGGACTGAACCGCTCCGGGTCACACAGGGCCTGCCAGCCGAGGCGTGTCACCTGCAGCCCTGCCGCCTGCAGTGTGGCCTCATACCAGTCGGGGGGGCGCGGGCTCTCCGAGGGGAAGCCGGGCTCGTCGAAGACGGCACAGCGCTTGCGGCTGACCCCGGGGGCGAGCTTGCCCGGGAGCAGGGGCAGTGCATCCTCACTGGTGTCGGCGGCCTGGTCCGGGCCGAGATCGATGATCTCCAGGTCATCGAGATAGACGGCCCCGGCCTGGACGAACATCACGGTTGCGATGCTCTTGCAGGCGGCGGGGATGGTCACTTCCTTCGTCGCCTGTGTCCACTGGCCGCCGGGGGTGGTGAAGGCCCAATCGCCGAGGTAGGACCAGGGGGCGTGGGCGAAGCAGACACCGAGCTGGAACTTGCCGGAGAGCACCCGCACCCAGACGCTGACTCGGTAGCGATGGCCGGCGGTGACGCGCACGCCGCGGGCGATGGCGCCGCGGCCCCAGGTGGTGGTCTGCATGTACTGGGCATACTTGCCGCTGTGGCGGGTGGCGTCGAGCTCGCCTTCCCCGGTGCGGTAGGCGCGTCCGGCGGGCTTGTCATCGCGGCCCTCGACGCCAACGGAGTAGGCGGTGGCACCCCACACGGTGCCGTCTTCCGGCCGGTTCGGCCAGTCCTCGAAGCCGGGGTTGCCGGCGAGGTTCGGTGGCGGCGCTTGCGGTGCGGCGAGCGCGGGGTCGGTGGCGATGAGCACGACGAGTGCGAACAGGGGGGCGAAGACGGCGGAGCTCCGGAGCATGGGTCGGACCTCACCTTCGCGGCGGTGGTGACGGCGAGAGCCACAGCGGGGACAGAGCTGGATCCGACTGTGCCGCCTGCGCAGGCTTCAGCGTCAGGGGTCAGTGGATGAGTCTCTCGGTGGCGCCCATCTGTGCCAGGACGCGCTCGAACAGGGGGCCGAGGTCATCGTCGCGCCCTGCGTTCGCTGTCTCAGCCAGCGCACGGCCAACCGCGATGAGGTTTGCCCGCTGTGCGGTGTCGCCCGGAGTGTGAACCTTCACCGACGCCCGCCGCGCTTGCTGCGTTGCGTTCGGCGTGCACTCAAGCACGAGGTCACTGAGGAACGCCCGCGTGCCCCGCTTACTGTGATCGGCCCCGTTCTCAGAAGCGACAGTGGCCAGCCCCACCACTGAGAAGTTGGCCCGAACAAGCGCATTGCGCAGCGCGGTCCAGGCCTCAAGTCGGCTGATGTGGAAGGTGAGCACCATCCGTCCGTCAGGAGCCCGTGTGCGAGCGGCCTCGATCAGGCACGCGGCGACGGTCT
>CAZIWQ010000364.1:0-6606 GCA_964542355.1 uncultured Armatimonadia bacterium | reverse complement strand
GGAGGTGGGGCGCTGGAACCCACCGGCTTCCGCCGGTGGCAAGTAGCGGCCGCCCTCCGGGCTACAACGACCCCACCCGTGGGCTCTGCACCGACCGATCTGTGCAACGTGCCGGACCAATGGCATCATGCTTAACGGGGCACTAGAAGAACGGCCTTTCGGCCGCTCTGCTAGCCGGGGAACGGCACCAGCGCCGCGGCGAGCAGGAAGGCCATCTCCGAGAGCTCTGACATGGCTCCCACGGTGTCACCGGTGTGCCCTCCCAGCCGGCGGGCGATGGTGACCCCGGGCAGGGCGGTCAGTGCCCAGGCGCCACCGAGGGCATACAGGCCGCTGGTCCCGACTGCGGCGGTCACCGCGGCACCCGCAACCACAACGGCGAGGGCCAGGTGGGGCAGGCCGGCGGCGGCAAAGAACGCGCCACCCATGCCGCCCTCGGGCCGGGCGTAGCGTGTCAGGCACAGGACGCCCACTTGCGCGGCGCGGGAGACGATGGGTGCCAGGGCGAGGAGGAGCGCGCCCTGGTTGGGCTCGAGCCCGGCCACCACGGCGAACTTGGGCAGCAGCAGGCACACGACACCAATGACGCCGAAGGCCCCGGCGCGGGAGTCCTTCATGATCGCCAGGGCCCGCTCGCGGGGCGCCCGCGACCCGAGGCCGTCGCAGGTATCCATGAAGCCCTCGAGGTGGAGGCCACCGCTGAGGACGGCGAGGGTGACCACGCCGAGCCCGGCACAGGTGAGCCACGGCAAGCGTGTGGCGGCCAGGCACACGAGGGCGCCGGTGGCGGCGCCGATGAGGGCACCGATCGGTGCCCACCACCAGAGCATCGCGCGGGGCGAGACGATGTCGGGCCCCATCAGCCGCGACGGCACCGGGATTGTCGTCAGGAAGGCGATGGCACACCAGAGCCCCCGCATCAGCCGGTCAGCTCCCAGGGGAAGTTGGTGCCGCGGAGCGCATGCAGATCGAGCACGGTGCCGGCGACCACGAGATACGCAAAGTCGGCAGCTCGGGCCAGGCGCTGGTTGGCGCGGCCCGCGAGGTCGCGGAACAGGCGCCCTGCGGGGTACGGGGGGACGAGTCCGCTGCCGACTTCATTGCTGACGATGATCACGCTGGCCTCCGTCGCGTCCAGTGCGGCGACGAGCAGGTCGAGCTCACGGTCGAGGCGATCCTGGGCAGCCTGGACGATCGCGCCCGCGACCGGCCGGTCGACGGGGAGGTCGGGAGGGACGAGGGCGGCGAGGTAGACGGTGAGGCAGTCCACGAGGATGACCTGGTGGTCGCGGGCAGCCTGCGTCAGTGTGGCCGCGAGGCCGGCCTCAGCCGGTGCCCCAGCCGGCGGGCGGGCCTCCCACGTGCTCCAGTCGAGTGGGCGACGCTCGCGGTGTCGGCGCACGCGCTGGGCCATCTCGTCATCGCCGACGGTGGCGGTGGCGATGAAGGCGACGCGCCCGCCGTGAGCCCGGGCGAGCTCCTCGGCGAAGGTGCTCTTGCCGGAGCGAGCACCCCCTGTGATGAAGATCAGCTTGCCGGGCATGGACAGCCTCCTCTCGACTTCAGCCCTGCGCCAGTAGCTGGTGGGCGAGCCAGGCCTCGTGCTCGGACAGCGACATCGCCCCGAGCTCGTGCACGATGACTTTCGGCGCGAGCGCGTCGATGGCCTGCCGCACTGCCGCCGAGCGGAATGGTCGGTGCTGGTCACACTGCTCAAACAGGGCCGACGCCGCCTGTGAGCGCTCGTCTGCGGTGAACTCACTGTGGGCAAGGGCCTGCACGTGGGCGAGAGCATCACCGGGGACCAGGGCGGGTGGCGTCCAGTGCAGGTGGACGGCGTCGATGACGATGCCCCGGTGGTGCAGGTCCCCTGCGAGGCGGGCGAGCGCGGCGCATGCCGCGGGCTCGTCGGTGAGCTCGCGGTGGCGGTTGAGATAGTGGCCGGTGTCGAGCACAAGACCGACGGGGTAGCCGCGCAGCGCGTCCATCAGCGCGGCCACGTGATCGGGATGCTCGTAGTCCACACCGAGGCCGAAAGCGTTCTCGAGGTAGACGGAGAAGGCGGGGGCCGCTTCGTCGAGCACGGCGCGGATGAGGGCGGCGAGGTGTGTGATGAACTGCTCCGCGTCAAGCTGGTGGGGGCCTCCGAAGACCTGGGGGAACGGCGCATAGCTCCCGTGCCAGACGACGTAGTCGGGCCGGAGCCAGGCGCTGCGGCCGAGCTCGTCGGCGCGGAGGCGGACGAGCTCGGAGTAGCTCGCCGCGGCGGCGTAGCGGCTTGCTCCGGCGCCGAAGTCGGCGACATCGAGGCCGACGTGGCGCAGCCAGCTCCCCATGCTACTGAGGTGGACGCCGCGCACCAACGCGGGGGGAGGGGCCGTGTGCGGCGTGGCCCCACTCCCGAGCAGCTCGATGCCGGCGAGGTGGTGGGTGCGGCACAGGCGGGCGAGGCCGTCCCAGCCGTCGGGGAACCACTCGCGGCCCCAGACAGTGAAGTTCGTGAGCTGGAGGGGGCTCACAGCTTGCCGTCCACGCCGGCGTCGGCGAAGGTCGCCATCTCGTCGAGCAGCTTGGCGGCGGCATCGAGGATGGAGCAGGCGAGGGCGGCGCCGGTGCCCTCACCCAGGCGCATGCCGAGGTCGAGGATCGGCTCGAGGCCCAGGAGCTCGAGCATCAGCGAGTGCCCGCCTTCGGCGGAGCGATGGCCGGCGAAGAGGTACTCGCCGACGGGCGGGCAGGCGCGGGCAGCCACGAGCGCGGCGGCGGTGGAGATGAAGCCATCGATGACACAGGGGATGCGGCGCGAGGCACACCCGAGCACGACGCCGGCGAGACCGGCGATCTCCAGCCCTCCGACCTTGCCCAGCACGTCCCAGGCGTCGGCGGGGTTTGGCTGGTTGACCGCGAGGGCGTGGCGGATGACCTCGACTTTGTGAGCCACTCCGGCCGGGTTGAGACCGGTGCCGGGCCCGGCGATGCGCGCCGGGTCGATTGCCGCGAATGCCGCGAGCACGGCTGTGGCCGGGGTAGTATTGCCGATGCCCATCTCGCCGGTGGCGGCGAGGTCGAGCCCGTGGGCGGCCTCGGCCGCGACGAGATCCGCCCCGGCACATACGGCCTGCCACATCTGGTCGGGCGTCATGGCGGGGCCGTGGGCCATGTTGGCGGTCCCGTTGGCGACGCGCACCCGCTGCAGGCCCGCCACCTCGGCCGGGATCTCGCCCGCGACACCCACGTCCGCGATGATGACGCGTGCGCCGGCGTGGCGGGCGAGGACATTGATCGCCGCACCACCGTGCAGGAAGTTGAGCACCATCTGCACGGTGACGCTCTGGGGGAAGGCGCTTACACCCTCGGCGACGACGCCATGGTCACCGGCGAGGGTGAAGATGGCTTTGCGGGCGAGCTGTGGGCGGGCGGTGGCGGTGATCCCGGCGAGGCGGATGGAGAGCTCCTCGAGGCGTCCCAGGCTGCCGGGCGGCTTGGTCAGGGTGGCCTGGCGCTGCCGGGCGGCCTCGGCGGCGGCCGCATCCGGTGGTGGCACGGACTGACACAGGGCAAGCACGCGGTCGCGTGCGGTGGTGCAGGTGGACATGGCTCGGCTCCTTCGCTCGGCATGACGTGGCAGGGGCCCCCCAACGCGCACGGCCCAGTCGAGATGAGACCATACGTCATGTGGGGGGCGCGGTCAAGCCTGCGCCGGCGCAGGGCCCTCCGGAGGGGCTGGACCCCGCCGACCGGGACGGTCGCCGCGTAGGTCGAGCGTCCCGCTCGACAAGGGCCCCCGGCGGCGCCCGACCTGCGGGGAGGGAGTGCCCGGCTGTCCGGCGAATAGCCTCCGACCTGACCTTACCGCGCAACCCTACGAGGTAGCACCATGTCACGGAGCACCGATGAGGCGGCACTGACCGACCGGGCGGCCCTGTCACAGACGCTGCAGCAGGTCCTGGATACCACCCCGATCCTGGACATTCATACCCACATCTACAGTGCCGACTTCGGCGGCCTGCTCTTGTGGGGTGTCGACGAGCTCGTGACCTACCACTACCTGATCGCCGAGGTGTGCCGGGCCCCGGGCGGACCGACGCCGGCGCAGTTCTACGCGCTGCCGCGGGAGGCCCGGGCGGACCGCATCTGGCGCCACCTGTTCGTCGAGGGCGCGCCGGTGAGCGAGGCGTGCCGCGGGGTGCTTACGACGCTGAGTGCGTTGGGCATTGACGTCAGTCACGACGGCCTGCAGGCGGCGCGCGAGTACTGTGCCGACACGACCGCGAGCCAGCACATCGACCGGGTGCTGGAGCTCGCCAACGTGGAAGCGGTGGTGATGACGAACGACCCGTTTGACCCGCAGGAGCGGCCGATCTGGCTGGCGGGGGGCGGCAGTGACCCGCGGTTTTTGCCCGCCCTGCGGATCGACGGCGTGCTGGTGTTCTGGCACAAGAACTGGCAGACGGCGCAGTCGTGGGGCTATGATGTCACGGAGGGCCTGACCCGCTCGACGTTCAAGGGTGTGCGGCGGTTGCTGGAGGACGAGATCCGGCGCATGCGGCCGCTGTACATGGCCGTCTCACTGCCCGACAGCTTCCAGTATCCGGCCCCGGACGCCACGGCGCAGATGATCGAGCACTGCGTGTTGCCGGTCGCGCGCGAGACGGGGACGCCGTTCGCGCTGATGATCGGGGTGAAGCGCCAGCTCAACCCGGCCCTGCGCCTGGCGGGCGATGGTGTGGGCAAGGCCGACATCCGTGCCGTCGAGCACCTGTGCGCCGAGAACGCGGACGTGAAGTTCCTGGTGACGTTGCTGTCGCGTGAGAACCAGCATGAGCTGTGTGTGGCGGCGCGCAAGCTACCGAACCTGATGCCGTTCGGGTGCTGGTGGTTCCTGAACGACCCGAGCCTGATCGAGGAGATCACCCGGATGCGGCTGGAGCTGCTGGGCCTGTCGATGATCCCCCAGCACTCAGACGCGCGGATCCTCGATCAGTTGATCTACAAGTGGCAGCACTCGAAGGCGATCCTGCACCGGGTACTGGTGGACAAGTACGCGGACGTGCTGGCGACCGGCTGGCAGCTCACGGCGGCGGGAGTGCGGGCCGACGTCGAGCGGCTGTTGTCGGGCAACTTCCGTCACTTTGTGGGTCGGCGGGGCTAAGCCGGACGCCGCCGCCGCTCTGCGCACACCACCGCGGGGTGTCATCCTGAGCCCAGGCCGCTGCGCGGTCTTCTGGCGAAGGACCTGCTTGATGCAAATGCACCTATGAGCAGGACGAGATCCTTCGTCGCTGCGGCTTCTGCGAAGCCGCATGCGCTCCTCAGCATAACATCAGCCTGGGCACGCGGTGCCTGCCATCTCTGTGGCAGACGGGCGACACGATTTCGCATGGGCGCGCGACGCGCCCGGAAAGGATGATCCCCGATGGGCAAGACGCAGATCGCTGCCCAGTTGTATACCCTGCGCGACTTCATCAAGACACCGGAGGACATCGCTAAGTCGATGGCGCGGGTGCGCGACATTGGCTACGAGGCGGTGCAGATCTCAGGGATGGGGCCCATCGACCCGACGGAGTGCCGCAAGATCATGGATGACAACGGCCTCATCGTCGCCGCGACGCACACCGGGTTCGATCGGCTCCGCGATGAGACGGAGGCCGCGGTCGAGGACCACCATATCCTGGGGTGCAAGTACCCCGCGATCGGCGGGATGCCGGCGGAGTACCGCGTCGGGGCTGAGGGCTACCTGCGGTTCGCGAAGGAGGGCACCGAGGTGGGCAAGAAGCTGGCCGCCTCCGGGCTCACCTTCGGCTACCACAACCACAGCTTTGAGCTGGAGCGGTTCGGCGACCGCACCGGTCTGCGCATCCTGTATGAAGAGAGCGATCCGCAGTATTTCACCGGGGAGATCGACACCTACTGGGTACAGCATGGTGGGGGCGACCCGGCGGCGTGGATCCGCAAGCTGGCGGGCAGGATGCCGCTGGTGCATTTCAAGGACATGCGCATCAGGGACGGCCAGCAGCAGTATGCCGAGGTGGGGGAGGGGAACCTGAACTGGCCGAACATCCTCGAGGCCTGTCGCACGGCGGGGGTGGAGTGGTACATTGTGGAGCAGGACCAGTGCTATGAGCGTGATCCGTTCGACAGTCTCAAGCTGAGCCTGGAGAACCTGAAGGCGTGGGGGCTGAAGTAGGGTTCCGGCGCTCCCGTGCGGATTTCGGCTTCGCGAACGAGGTTCGCGCCGAAATCCGCACGCGAATGGGGTCCGGGGCGCATAGGCGTTAGAGTGGCGGGATTGACCTTCGCGATGGGGTGACCGGTTTGGCGGACCCCTGCCGGACAAGCCGGCAAGGGGTCGCCTCGGCTGGCTGCGTGCCTCGTCGTCGGACCGGCCCCGATTGCCTCCGTGCGCGGCCTTTCGACGTCCGCCGCTTACTGACGTGCGCGGCTCGGCTGGGTGGGGCGCGTAGCAGCGGCGCGCCAGCTCGCGCACGGTGGGCGCCCGGCCAACCTCTGACGGCCACGGCGCGATCACGTCGGCGCAGCCCGCCGAGGCAACGCTGCCGGCGTCCCCTGTGACCTCAAGGTGCGCACAGCCCCACCCGCGATCCA
>CAZIWQ010000363.1:0-6619 GCA_964542355.1 uncultured Armatimonadia bacterium | reverse complement strand
CGACGAAGGATCACATTCCGCACACATGCGCCTTCACCTGATGCTGATCCTTCGCCCGAAGACCGCTACGCGGTCTGGGCTCAGGATGACAGGACCGCCGGACGACGCGAAGAACAGCGCCGTCGGGACGGTCGGCCTACGCGACTGCGGCTGGGAGACGCCTGCATGCACATCGGGATCGATGCCCGCACCATCACGGGCCGCAAGACGGGCGACCGCACCTACGCGCTGGGGCTGATCGAGGGCCTGGCCGCCCTGCGCTCCGACCACGGGTTCACCTTGTACCTGGATCAGGAGCCGCCCGCCGGGCTACCTTTCCCGACCGGCCCCCGCTGGCAGGTGCGGGTGCTCCGCGCACCCCATCCTCGCCTGTGGACACCCCTCGCCCTGCCCCGGGCCGCCAGGGCCGACGGTGTCGACGTGCTGCACGTGCAGTACATCGCCCCCGCGTGCCGACGGCCGGCCGTTGTGACAACAGTGCACGATGTGACTTTCCGCCTCTACCCGCAGTGGTTCGCGCTCAAGGACCGCCTCCTGCTGGACTGGGGGCTGCGCCGCAGCTTCCGCACCGTCGCCGCGGTGCTCACCGGCTCGGTGTCGACCCAGAGGGACCTCGCGCGCGTCTACGGTCTGCCGGCTCAAGACGTGGTCGTCGCCCCCTACGGGATCTCGCCGCCAGAGCACCCGTCGGAAGGGCAGATCGCCGCGACACGCGCCACCTACGGGATCGAGGGACCGTATGCCCTGTTCGTGGGGGTTGCGCAGCCGCGCAAGAACCTACCCCGCATCGTCCGCGCGTTCGCCGCCGCGCGTCGTGAGCACGGGCTGGCGCACCGGTTGGTGATCGTGGGCAAGACGGGCTGGCGCGCCGGTGAGACGCTGGCTGCCATCGCGGCCGGCGAGGCGCACGGCGCCGTGCAGCGGCTGGGGTATGTGCCCGACGCGGACCTGCCGGCCCTCTACGCCGGCGCCGACCTGTTTGTGTTCCCGACGCTGTACGAGGGCTTTGGGCTCCCGCTCCTGGAGGCGTTCGCGGCCGGGACGCCGGTGATCACCTCGACGGTCTCAGCGCTGCCGGAGGTCGCCGGCGATGCCGCGGAGCTGGTCGACCCCACCAGTGAGCCCGCGATTGCCGCGGCGATCGGGCGGGTCCTCACCGACCCTGTCCGGCGTGACACGCTGATCCGGCGAGGCCGGCAGCGGGTCAGTGAGTTCACCTGGGAGCATACGGCACGCCTGACCGTCGCGTGCTACGAGCGCGTCGGGGAAGGCCGCGGGCGCTGAGAGAGCCGACCTCAGCGCCGCGCACACCGGAAGGCCGGCGCCGGGAACCGCCTTCCGCCCCCGCACGTCTGAACGCCATCAGGAGGCTTGCCGCGGCGACCATCGCGACCGCACAGCGCCCCCCTCGGCGTGGCTGCTGTGGCCGGGTCTGCGGTGGCACAGATGTCAGTGAGGAGGCCATGTTCGCCACCCCGGCGCGAGGCTTCGCCCCGGGGGTTCGTCCGGACCCAGCGCGGAGACGACCATGCAGCAACCACGAGCCACGTCTGTAGAAGCTCCAGCCCCCGTCGCGGGGTGCTCAGTCACATCCGATGACGCCCCCGGGGGCACGGTGCGCCCGCGTTGCAGCGACGATGGTGCTACACCAGTAGAGCGCGATGGCTGGGACCGGGTCATCGTGTTGCTCCTGGTCGTGACGGTCTGGGGGGCCCTGTGGGTTCCTCAACTGCGGCATCCGTACCCCTTCACCTATGACGAGCTAATCTACGCTCAGAAGACGCGTGCCTACGACCGGTGGCTGCGGACGGGGCTCACGCTGGCGCTGCGGGGCCAGCCGTTGTGGCTGTTCTCGCCGGAGGCGCTCCAGCAGGCCGAGTTCGTCGAGGACATGCACCCGGGGCTGGTCAAGCTGGCGGGTGTGCTGCCCGAGCGGCTCGTGCGCGCCCTGACCGGGCGCGAGGGCGGTCACCGGCTGACCGGCGGGCTGTTTCTGGCGCTCACGATGGGGCTCTTGTACTGGTTCCTGCGGCCACGCATCGGCCGCACCGGCGCACTGCTGGCCGCGGCCGGGCTGGCGACCTTTCCCCGGGTGTTCGCGCACGCCCACTTCCACGCCCTTGACATTCCGGCCATGGCCATGAACTTGCTGGCGGCCCTGGCGTTCTACCGGGCCGCCGGGCAGGATCGGTGGGGGCCGGCGCTGGTGAGCGGCGTCTGTATCGGCCTGGCGATGGCCACGAAGCTCAATGCGATCACCCTCGTTCCCCACCTGGGGGCCTGGCTGCTGATCGCCGCCCCCCCCGGGCGATGGAAGGCACTCGCCGGCTCGCTCGTGGCTCCGCTCGTGTTCGTGGCCCTGTGGCCGTGGTTGTGGCCCGATCTGGGCGACCGACTGGCGCAGTACTGGGCCTACCATCACCGGCACTTCTATGTGTGGGTATCGTATCTGGGGCATGTCTACGGCTGCCACACCACGGCTCCGGTGTCCTATCCACTGGTGATGATGGCTTTCACGACGCCGGTCACCTGGGTCGTCGCGATCGGTGCCGGGCTGGTCGGCTGCTACCGGAGGCGGCTCCCGCCGTCGGCCGACTTCATGGCCCTGGGCCTGATCGCCAACGTGGGGCTGCTCATGGTGCCCTTCGCCGCTCGCTATGGTGGCGTACGGCTCCTTCTGCCGGCGTTCCCGTTTGCCGTGGCGCTGGGAGGCTTCGCCGTGCACAGGCTCGTGGGAGCCCTGGCCGCGTCGCAGCCCGTGAGAGCCCGCAGCGTGTGGGCAGCGTGTGCGCTCGCTCTCCTGGTGCCGGGGATCGTCGGTTGCGTCCGCACCTACCCGTATTGCCTGTCCTACTATTCCGGGCTCGTGGGCCTGCCGGGTGCTGCCCGGATGGGGATGGATGTGACCTACTGGGGCGATGCGCTGTGCGGGGCTGAGGAGTTCATGGCCCGACCGGACAACGCCGACAAGGTCTTCTATACCTACGACTGGCTCGGTGCCTCGGTGCTGGACGCCCTGGTCACGGCGGGGCGCGTCCCGCCCCAACACCACATGGCGGGGCGGTTTGTGAAGGGTGAGCTCCCGCCGGACGCCGACTGGATCATCGTGGACAACTGCCCGCCACTGTGGCCACCGGCAATCGCCCGGCTGGTGCATACCCGCCGCCCGGTGGTGACGGTCAGCCGGTGCGCAGTGCCGCTCATGTGGGTGTTCCCCGGGCCGCGACAGGACCCCACACTGCTCAATCCCGCGCCTGCCGCCGCCGAGGTCCCTCACCGGCGCCCACCACCGGTCCGCGACCGGGGCAGCCTGGGCGACCAAACCCCCGGTCGGGAGTAGCCTCACCGGCCGGGTCGCCGGGTGGGCGGGACTTGAGGGCACCGACCGGTTCGGCTATGATGGGCCCGCGTCCGTCCAGTTGCGCCGCGGGTGCATGCGGCACTGGCTATCGAGGCTGATCGTGACGAGCACTCATCGAACCGGACAACTCGCCTTCCCTCCCCCCTGGCTGTGGGGGGCGCTGCAGCTCGCGCAACGCGACCTGAAGGTGCGCTACAAGAACTCCGCCCTGGGGTTCGTCTGGTCGTTCATCAACCCCGTCGTGCAGATCGTTGTGCTGACGATCGTGTTCAAGTACATCATGGGGGCCCAGATCAAGAACTTCTCGATGGAGCTGTTCACGTGCTTCCTGCCGTGGATGTTCTTCGCTCAGGGCCTGTCTGACGGGGCGGTCTGCGTCGCCAAGGACGTGAGCCTGGTCAAGAAGTACGTGTTCCCCAAGATCATCCTGCCCCTGGCCAGCCTGCTCTCGAACCTGGTGCACCTGCTGCTCGGGTTTGCGGTGCTGGCGCTGGTGTTCCTCGTGCTACCGGTGGCCTTCCAGTGGAGCTTCCTGTGGGTCATCCCGCTGCTGCTGATTCAGTGTGTCCTGATGCTGGGCCTGGTGCTGATGCTGGGGACGCTCCAGGTCTACTACGAGGACATCCGCTACCTGATCCAGTGGGGGACGCAGCTCTTGTTCTTCCTGTGCCCGATCGTCTACTCGATCGAGCAGGTGGCGGCCAGTCAGCGGCTGTCGCCCCTGTGGAAGGAGCTGTACCTGGCCGCGAACCCGCTGACGCCACTGTTCATCGGCTACCGCACCGCCCTGCTCCACGGGGGGCAGTGGCCGGTGGCCAACTTCGGCGGGTATCTCCTGCTGTCGCTGGCGTGGTCCGTGGTGATCCTGGTGCTGGGCCTCGCGGTCTGGCGCCGCTATGAGTGGCATTTCGCCGAAATCGTGTAGTGTGAGGCGTCCATGGCAGAGTGTTCTCCGGTCGTCGAGGTGTGTGGGCTGTCCAAGCGCTTCTTCGTGCGCCACGAGCACCGTGTCAGCGTGAAGCAGGCATTCCTGCGCATGTTGCGGCCTTACCCCACCGACGTCCTGTGGGCGCTGCGCGACGTGAGCTTCACCGTCGCTGCGGGAGAGGCCGTGGGTCTGATCGGGAGCAATGGCTCGGGCAAGAGCACGATCTTGCGCCTGGTGGGGGGCATCTTCCGGCCGACCCAGGGCACGATCCGCGTGCAGGGGCGCGCCGGCGGGCTGTTCGAGCTGGCGGCCGGCTTCCACCCGGAGCTCACCGGACGTGAGAACGTCCGCCTCAGCGGCGCGCTCATGGGCCACTCTCCCCGCGAGGTCGCCGCGCGGTTTGACCGCGTCGCCGAGTTCGCGGAGCTCGGCCACTTCCTCGACGTGCGCGTCAAGCACTACTCCTCGGGGATGGGGCTGCGACTGGGCTTTGCTATCGCCGTGGCGTGGGAGCCCGAGGTGCTACTGGTGGACGAAGTCCTGGCGGTGGCCGATGCCCACTTCCAGCGCAAGGCGTACGCCTGCCTGCACCAGCTCCAGCAAGCGGGCAGTGCCATCTTGCTGGTATCGCATGAGATGCCTGCCATCCGTGAGATGACCCAGCGGGTCATCTGGCTGGACCAGGGCACGATGCGCGCCGACGGGGACACCGAGGCCGTGATTGCGGACTATCTGCTCCATGCCGACGATGCCGGCGGGTGAGGGACCGACAACGCCGCCAGTCATGCCCCGGGATCGAGGACCCGTATGGACCGCGCCGCATCCAGCCCCGACGGCAGCGCTGACCAGCGCGCAGGACCCCCACCCGCAGTCGATCGTGGTGGCTCGTCGGCGGAGGTCCCCGGTCAAGCCGCCGTCAGCGTCATCTATGTGAGCTGGAACACGCGGGAGGAGCTCAAGGCCTCGATCTGGCGGCTGGTGGAGCGCCCCGCAGGGACGCGACCTGTCGCGTCCGCTCCCCACCCGGATCTGGCGGATCAGGCCTCTGCTCCTCCCGCGGAAGACATCGAGGTTGTTGTGGTCGACAACGCCTCCCGGGATGGGACGGTGCCGATGCTGCGCGAGGAGTTCCCCCGCGTTGTGGTGATCGCGAACGAGGACAACCGGGGCTTCGCGACTGCGGTGAACCAGGGGTGGCGCGCCGCGACCGGGCGCTACTGTCTGCTCCTCAACCCGGACACCTCGGTCTCCGCGCCGACCGTGGCCACCATGGTCTCCTTGCTGGACGCGGCGGAGAGCATCGGGGCCTGCGGTCCCCGGCTGGTGGATGAGACCGGCGAGACAACCGCGAGCGCACGCCCGTTCCCGCAGCTCACGCTGCTGCTAGACCGGGCTGCTCGCGACCACCCCCACGGTGAGCCACTGGCGCTACCGCCCGGTCCGTGGGGGAAGGTCACGCGCGCCCACTGGCTCCTGGGCGCATGCGTCTTGCTCCGGCGCGAGGCGCTGCAGGGCACCGGCGGCCTTGATGAAGGCTACTTCCTGTATGGCGAGGACATTGACTGGGGCTACCGGGCCCTGCAGTGCGGCTGGGAGGTGGGGCTGCTGGAGGACCAGCAGGCGGTCCACCTCGGGGGGCGCAGTGCCAGTCAGGTCGCCAGTCGCCTGACGGTCTTCCGGATGTACGACGGCTACTTCCGCTTTCTCTGCCGCGCCCACGGAGGGCTTGCCGCCCGCGCGGTATTCCTGTGGTGGTTGCTGAAGGCGGGCCTGCTGGCGCTTGTGTCGGGGGTGTTGACGCCATTGGCAGGACGCTGGCGGGGCCGGCGGGACTTTGAAGCGACGCGCTTCGCGTTCTGCCTGCGTCACCTCGGGCGGCCGTTCCTGCTGTGCCACTTTGGCCGCAACCATGCTCCCACGGCAGACCCGGGAAGCACGACATGGACCTGAGCATCGCCATCGTGAGCTACAACTGTCGCGAGCTGCTCGGGCGCTGCCTCACAGCCCTCCGCGCCAACCCGCCCTCCGGACGTTACGAGGTCGTTGTGGTCGACAATGCCTCCGGCGATGGTACCGTGAGCTTCGTGCAGGCGAGCTTTCCGGAGGTGCGGCTGATCCCGAGTCGGGAGAACCTCGGGTTCGCGGCCGGAACGAACCTCGGGCTGCGGGACTCCGACGCCCGGGTCCTGCTCATGCTTAACCCCGATACTGAGGTCCGGCCCGGCGCCCTGGACGCCCTCCTCGGCTTCCTGCACGAGCATCCCGCGGTCGGGGCGGTAGGCCCTCGGCTGGTCTCACCGGCAGGCGACCTGGAGCTGTCGTGCCACTCT
>CAZIWQ010000362.1:0-6620 GCA_964542355.1 uncultured Armatimonadia bacterium | reverse complement strand
GTGTTGGCGCCGGAGGTTGCGACGGCGTCGGTGATGAGCGTGCGGATGAGCCGGCCGGCGATGTTGCGGACGCGGGCCCGGACGGAAGCTCCCGATGACAGCGAGTAGACCACGGCGATAGCGCCGGCGCGTGTGGCGGCGGCCTGGGCGGAGACGGTGAGCGCGCTGGCGGCAGCGGTCAGCTCGATCGTGAGCCGACGGCAGACCCCCTCGGCCCCGGCGGCGATGACATAGCCGGGCGTGGTGCGCATGTACAGGCGCTTGCCGGTGGTGAGGTCGGTCAGGACCGGACGGGCGGTGCGCGGCAACTGCGACAGGTCCGGCCATGTCAGCCGCACCGGCTCATCGGGCCGCGGGCTGGTGACCACCAGCTCCCAGGTCTGGTGCGTGGTGTCGGTGCCTCGCACGTCGGCAAGATAGACGCCCTGGCGCGCGGCGTCCGTACCGACGAAGCGCACGGTCACGGCTTCGGCGAAGGCCGGGGGCGCCTGCAGCGAGTAGCGGGTGTCGCCGGTGCCACTCACCGCGCCGGCGCCGCCCAGATAGGCGGCGGCGGAGCGGAGCGGGCCGGCCGTCGCAACCAGCGGCAGCTTCCAGGTTGGTCGGGGGAGGGCCGCCGAGCGGACGGTCGGCCGGGCCGAGGTGGAGGCCTGCAGTGGCTCGAACACGAGCCGACACCCCCCCGGAGTGAGCGCCCGAATCCAGTAGCCGACGAACGGCTCGAGGCTCTCCGTGAGCTCGTAGCCGCTGTCCTCTTCGTAGCGGAAGACTCCGGCCTGGACATAGCGGTTCTCCACCGCCTCGGCCAGGGTGACGGGGGCGTCCGTGCCGACCTGGAGCTTGAGGTCCGCGACGGCCAGCGGATCGAGCCGGACCGAGCCGAACATGTTCCAGCCCAGTCCCAGCGACACGTAGATCCGCTCTTCCTCCGATGGCACGATGCCGGTGATTGTGCTGGTGACGTCGTCCAGCAGCCGCAGCCAGAAGGCGCGGCCGGCCACCAGTGGCTGGCAGTCAGGCCAGATCTCATACTTGCCGTCCGGTGGTAGCTCGGGGCGCCAGCGCGCCAGCATCAGGTCGGCCGCGGGGATCCCCAGCACCTGTGGCACGCTGGCCTCCACGGGCGTGATCGGCAGGCTGAACATGAGGGGAGCGCCGGTGCCGCGGGTGAACTCGTGCACCAGCACCGTCTGGCGGCCGCCATCGAGGAACGTGACATAGCTGTCCCACCCCACATTCACCTGGCGCGTAACCTCCTGCCCATCGGGGTTGGCGTAGGTGAGGGTGAGCTTGAGCGGCGCGAGCTCCCCCTGGGTGATGATGCCACCCCAGACGCCGCGCTTGACCTCGACGCCGGTCAGACCATCGCCGCCGGTGACGGTGAGTGTCCCCGCGGCCTGATTCGTGACCGCCCCGTAGAGGTTGTTCTCGCCGACCTCGAAGCCACGCATGGCGTAGGGATAGGGGTAGCTGCCGCGCAGGCCGTTGAGGTCCACCTGCACGGTGACACGCTGGGCCCCCCCGATATTGAAGAACGTGGGGATGAGAAAGCCCTCGCCGGGGGTGTCGCCGCTGGCGGAGATGTCGATCAGGTTGCCCTCTTCGGCGTAGAGGCTGGAGGTGAAGTCATAGTTCCAGTACGTGGTGCGGGCCTGCCCGCTCCGCGCGGTCTCGTCGCCCTGCGCATCGGTCAGGAAGTGCTCGGCAATCAGCACGACAGCGGTGTCGAGGGGGATGTTCCACGTGAACGCCTTCAGGCCGGTATGCACGCTGGTGTCGAGTACATACTGGCGCACGAACCACTCCTGAAACGGGACCCCCTCGACGGTCGGGAGCGCGGCGGCGGTGATCTGCCGCAGGGCGAGCACATCGCCCGGCAGGTCGGTGGTGTAGCCCAGGTAGTACATCTGGTTGAAGCGCGCGAAGAAGCTGTTGTCCTCAATCCAGCACTTGAGCCAGGCGGCGCGGGCCTGGGCGATGCGCCACACGAGCATGCCGGTGAAATCGCCGGCGGGATAGAACGTGGAATTGGCCAGCTCGGGGTGGTTCTCGGCCTCGTAGACGGACAGCGAGTAGAACGGCCCCGGGTCCTTGGGGTCGAAGTCCGGGGAGACGCCGGGCTGGACCTGGATCGCGGTGGCGGCGGCTCCCACGAAGCCCTCCTCCCACGCATCGTAGTACAGGGCAGTGTCGTCGTGGAAGGCGCGCAGCACCAGCACCATCAGGATGAAGGTGTCTTCGGGCGTGTTGCCGGTGAGGCCGGGCATCCGGATTTCGTTGGCAGTGGCGTCATAGATGCCGCCCTGCACGTCTGTGATCGTGTCATCGCGGATGATCTTGACGGTGATGTCGAAGGCGGGCGCGCCGTAGACAAGCCGCGCCTTGGGATAGCCGCCGGCCAGGTAATCGGTGATGATCGCCAGCTCCGCGTCCGTCCAGCCCTCGTACTCGAAGTGGAGTTGGTTGGCCGGGTTGCCGAGCTCGTTGGTTGCGCGAGTGCGCACGAGGTCGGGCAGGACGAGGTCTGCGCCGCGCGTATGTACGACGAGCCGGGGGAGCCGGACGTGGGCGCGGCGGCTGCACACGCCGGCGCGCTGGAGCCGCCGCACGGTCGCCACGGTGTGTGCGAGGCGGCCGGGGTCGTGCTGGGTGGTGATGGCCGCCTGGCGGGCGGCCGCAGTGGTGACCGCGTCGTCGGGGACGATGATGGCCCCCTGCGGGCCGTTGCAGCGGGAGGCGAACGGGAGGTTGCGTGTGTTGCGGAACTGGCCGGCCCAGCCGGTCGTGGGTCCCACGAGTGCGATGGCGACTAGCGCCCACAAGGGCGTGCGTGAGGCGAGAAGTGGTCTCATGGGCATTCGTCCCGGTGTCGGGGAAGTAGACGGCCGTCGCAGCTCATCGTCGCGAGCAGGGGTGGCGCAGGGCATGATGGGCACTACCAGGCGGCGCGATTGTCACCGAGCAGCCACCAGTCTTCGAGCCCTCCCGTGGCGCCCGGTCCGGCACTGGTGCCGAAGCTCTGCTCGCGACGCTCGGTCTTGCGGAACTCACCGATACCGCGACCGATGCCACCGCCGGTGCTGCCGCCGGTGCTGCCGCCGGTGCCGGAGTCCCATGGCGACCCGGAGCCGTAGGTCTCCGCTGTGCCCTGCTGGAGGTTGTATGAGCCCATGGCGTCGAACCGACTGGCGGAGTAGCCGGTGCCGGAGCTGATGCCGCCGAAGCCGGACCCGGCGGTCGAGCTTCGCAGGCCGCTCTGGTACCCCCCGAAGGTTCCCGGTCCGCCGCTCAGGCCGCCGCGCATGCCTCGGCCGCCCCCCAGCCCCGCGGTTCGGGAGCTCCCGATGCCGCCCCGGAAGCTCGTGCTCAGCGTCAGCAGGAACGTGCTGGCAATGTAGTTCTGGCCGCTGGTGGTCGTCCCGTAGATCAGGCCGTCGTCGGTGTTGCGGGTGATATTGCGAATGACGCGATAGCCGAGGTCCAGCCCCGTCACTCCGCTGAGCTGGTAGCGCATCCGCAGCTCGGCGTTGTTCTTGCGGAAGTCCGAGTAGCCACCGGCGTAGTCGGAGACGCCTGTCGTCAACTGCAGCGCGATGGCGTCGGAGAGGGTATAGGAGAGTTGACCACTGACGTCCACCAGCTTGGTGGGCACGGTGCGATAGCGTTGCAGGCGGCCGTAGCCCACATACGTCGGGCTCGAGCCGTCCTGCATGTTCACGGTCAGGCTGCTCCCCCAGCGCTTGCCCGGGGGCCGGAAGGTGGAAGTGAAGACATAGCTCTTGTTGCGGACGGCTCCGCGGCCGGCCTCGAGGAACTGCAGGTTGTCAGAGCCCACTGTGAGGTTGAGGGCCAGTGCCTCCGAGGTCTGCCACATCGCCCCGAGGTTCCAGGTCTTCTGGTTGCTGTCAGCCAGGTACCCCGTCGAGCCGGTGCTCTGGTAGTTGCGGCGCCCGAGACTGAGGTCGAGTTGGAACTGGTCGCTGGGGCGCCAGTTGATCGCCACGCGGTCATTCTGGTCGTCACTGCTGGGCGTGGTCGTGTCCGTGTCGTCGTCATCCCCATCGTCGCTGCTGCCACCGCCGGGGCTATAGGCGCTGCCCACGCTCGTCGTGGTGGTCGTGGTGCTATAGTAGCTACTCGTGACACGCCCGTGGGCTCGCGACAGGGTACGGCTGATCTCCACGCCGAGGCTCGTGGAGGGTGTCCAGCGCCCGGTGAACTGGAGATTGCGCGACTTCGAGGTGTTGACCGTCTCGAGCGCGGCCGAGGCATTGGTGGCGAAGCTGGCGGCGAGTGAGACGGACTTGACCGGGGTGAAGGTCACCGAGGTCTGAAGCTGATCGGACGTGCTTCCGGAGAGTGTGGCCTCGCCGCTGACGAGGGCGAGGCTCTCCTGGCGGGAGCGGCTGAGGCTGGAGCGGAGTGTGTAGGGGGCGCCGCGCGGGCTGTAGCTGGCCTGCAGGTTGTCGGTGGTGTAGTCGCTGGCGCTTGCGCCCGTCGCGCCCCCGCGATTGGACATCGAGCTGCGCTGGTAGCTCAGCTCGGGCCAGCCCCTGAAGCCGAAGCGCGCGGCGAAGTCGTTGCGGCTGGTCTCCACGTCGAGCGAGCTCGACGTGCTGGTGCTGCTGGTGGTGATCGTGTCGCCGGAGCTCGTCCCACTGTAGCCGCTGTAGCCGAACGACAGCCCGCTGTCGCTGTTGAGGCTGGAGTAGCGATCCGAGATCGTGATGGCGTCAGAGATCTGCCACTCACCGCCGAGGTTGAACCCCTTCTCCCGCCGCCGGAACCCGACCGTGTCCATGTAGCTGTAGTTGGGATCCGTATTGCGGTACTCGGTCATCAGCTTCAGCGGCCCGTTGGTATAGTCGACGGTGGCGGCGAGGGCGTTGCCATGCTTACCGCTGGTGCCGCCGGTGCTGCTCGCCCAGTCCAGCGCGAGGTTCGTGTTGGGGGAGAGCTGATAAGCCAGGTCCACGCCCACCACGTCGTGATCGGGGCTGGCGTTGGTCGTGCCCAGGTCATAGTAGTATTTGATGATGACGAGCGAGGTGGGGGGGACGGCGCGGCGGAAGATGATGCGCCCGATGGAGCGGTAGGAGTCGTAGTCCGCGGTCTCCACTTGCTCGCTCCCGTCGACGAGCACGATGAGCGGCTTGTCAATCACCTGCCGCGTCCCCTTGTAGACAACGCTGGTGGCGTTGGGGATGATCGGGCGGAAGTTAGTGTCGAACGGCCCCGTGGAGCCGGACCCGTTATAGACATCCTCCTGGTAGCTCACCGTATCGTTGAGCGAGCCGGCGGTCTTGCTGCGCTGCTGCAGGTTGGTGAGCCCGACGACGAGCCGATTGCCGAGCAGGGGCCACTCGGCGCGCAGGCCGTAGATCTGCTCGGGGCCCTGGCTGAGGTAGCCGAGGGACTGGTAGCTGATCGAGATCGTGTCGGACGCGGTGATGATGCGTGGCTGGCCATCGATGGGCTCGAACGACAACTGGCCGGAGTCGTAGTCGAGGGTGTAGTCTCGGCCGAACTTGACGTACTGCTCGTTGACCTTGACGACCTCGCTGCCCTCGATGACGGGGGTATAGGTCAGGAAGTACGGGCCGGGAGTGTCGTTGCCGACCACCGTCTCGTTGCGCGTCACGCCCTTCTCCCGGGTGTAGAAGGCCCGCAGGAAGCCATCGCCGACGAGCTTCTGGTCGAGCTGCCAGCCCTTGGTGGACTTGCGGAAGCCGGCGAACTCGTTCCCCGCGAGGCTCAGGTCGAGGTCGCCGAAGAGCAGTGCCGTGTCCTGTGCCACGTAGCCGGCAATCCAGCGCGAGTAGCTGGACCCATAGCCGGAGTCGGAGATATCGGCCTGGAATGCAAACTGCTTCCACACCGGCCCTTCGAGGTGCAGGCTGCTTTGGCGCACGACGTTGCCGGTGTCCCACCGCTGGCTCTCATAGCTGGTCTGGGACCCCTCAACGCTGTTATTCTGGAAGGTGAAGGTATTCTGGCCCGTGACCGAGAGGCCCTGGAACAGATCAAGCTTGCTGAGGAGGCCGGAGATGCCGTGTGGGGGCTTGTCCGCGCGCTCGCGGTCGGCGGGTGACGCCGCCGGCGCCAGGGGTGCCGGCAACCTCCCGGCCTTGCCCTTGCCCCCCGCCGGTGGTGCGGTATCGACCGGCGGGAGGGGGGCAGCAATCTCCACGCCGGCGGCGGCCGCCGGTTTCGTGTCGGTGACGGCGGCGGCTTCCGGCTTCGTGGCGGTGACAGCCGCGGCCGCGGTCGGCTCCGCGGTCGGCTCCGCGGTCGCCACGTCCGGCGGGAGCTTGGCCCCCGCGGGGGCACCACCATCGCCCGCGGCAGCCGCTCCCGGCTCGTCTGCCGCCACGCATACTGAAAGCATGGCGACCAGCACGATCGACGCCGGCGCCAGCAGGAGTCGTGTCTGCATCAAGCGCTTCCTGGGACCCGTGGCACGCACGTTGCACTACCCCGGGCCGGATGATAGTGACTGTTTGACGCCTCGCGGCCTGCGCGGGTTCCCGGCCGCAGATCGCGGCTCTAGAAGAGCGGCCGAAAGGTCGTTCTGAGGCCGCGAAGCCACCCCAGAATGGCTCTGGAGGGCACTCAGCCGG
>CAZIWQ010000361.1:0-6635 GCA_964542355.1 uncultured Armatimonadia bacterium | reverse complement strand
ATCTCGCGATCGAGTGCCGCCTGAACGGCAGGATAGTCCAGAGGTCGAGGACCTCGGCCATGATCTTCGGCCTGCGCGAGCTCATCGCCTTCATTTCGCGCAACTTCACCCTGCAGCCCGGCGACATCACCCTCCTCGGCCGTCTGCTCACCCGCCGACCGTGCCCGGTCATCGTCACGGGGGTGAACGTATCGCACACCCCGCTGCTGACCGAGGCCATCGTCGTCGGCCGCGACGTGCCGACCATGCGGTTCGAGACCTCGCGCCTCGAGGGCACCGACACCGTCGACTTGATGGCACGCGAAATCGGCGTGGAGCGTCTCGTGTTTGGGACAGCACTGCCGTTCCAGTATCCCAGCAGTGCTATCGCGCTCATCGAGGCGAGCGCGCTCTCTGCGGCCGATCAGGCCGCGATCTTCGCCGGCAACCTCGAGCGGTTGCTTGCACGCAGCCAGTAGCCAGGAGATGATGTCATGCGATCGGCGATGCTCGGTGCTGTGCTGTGCACCACCCTCGGTGGCGTTTGCCACGCCGAGCTGTACCCGCTCAGCCAGCCTGCGGAGCTTGCGGGCTGGAAGACGGAGCTCGGCGACTGGCGCGTCGCCGACGGGGCGCTCCTGCAGGCCGCGGAAGGGCTGCCTCGTACCATCACGTGGCAGCCGGCCGTGGCCTACTCGGACCTCGACGTCAGCGTGGAGTTCCTCATCCACCCCGTGGGCGAGGGCGTGCGTGCGCCCGGGTTGGTCTACCGCGCTGTCGACCAGCGCACCTACTACTACATCCACTTCGACCTCAAGAACAGCCAGGTCGTGTGGGTGCGGGCAGAGCCACAGAGGGAGTGGGCCGACGCCCGGCGGCACAAGTGTGCGGACATGAAGGCCGGCCAGTGGCAGACGGCCCGCGTCGTCTGCCGGGGCGACGAGCACCAGGTCTACCTGGATGGCAAGCTCCTGTTCACGGAGAAGGATGACAAGCTCAAGTCCGGAGTGGTCGCGCTCCGCACCGGGCAGTGCCGGACCTCGTTCCGCAACCTGAAGGTCGAGGGCACCCGCGTTGAGCCGGCGACACCGTTTGAGGTCAAGATCCCCCCGTTCTTCACCGTCTGTGCAGACGCGGGTGCCGGCACCTATGAGGCCTTCCCCGACATCTGCCGGACCAGGGCCGGTGAGCTCTTGTGTGTCTTCTACGCCGGCTATGGCCATGTGAGCGTCCCGAATGAGAAGCTTCCCCGCGGGGCACGGATCGCGCTGTGCCGCTCCACCGATGACGGGAAGACGTGGTCACCCGCCGCGACCGTAGTCGACTCCCCCATCGATGACCGCGACGCCTCCATCACTGAGCTGCCCGGTGGTGACCTGCTCGTCGTCTACATGAGCTATGACCCGAAGCGCACACCCGGTACCCACCAGGTGTTCACTGTGCGCTCGACCGACGGGGGCAAGACGTGGGGCGAACCGGTGCGCGTGCCAACCCCGTTCACCAGCAACGAAGCGGTGTCGGAGCCCATCCGGGTGATGCCCGATGGGCGCCTACTGCTCCCGGTGTACGGCAGCATGGCCGACCAGGCGGGTCCGCGCTATGTCAGCGGGGTGCTCGAGTCGCGCGACAGCGGGGAGAGCTGGTCGACGCTGGCGGTGGTCCGCTCGAGCAAGTACGAGTTGTGTGAGCCCTCTGTCGTCCGCCTGCCGGACGGGAAGCTGCTGATGCTGATCCGACCAACCATGACGGCGTGCACGTCGGAGGACGGCGGCCGCACGTGGACCGAGCCCGCCCCGCTGGGGATCCCTGGCGATGCTCCGTACCTGTTGCTGACATCCAAACAGGTCCTGCTGTGCGGGATCCGGCACCGGCCGACTTCCAGCACGAGCATGCTCGCCAGCACCGACTACGGGAAGACCTGGAGCGGCCCGGTCGCACTTGATCCCGTCATCGGCGCCTATCCCAGCATGGTGGAGCTCCCGGATGGGCGCATCCTGGTGGTCTACTACACGGAGGGGGCCGGCTCGGACATCCGTAGCATGTACCTGCGCGCGGACGCGGAGGGCGTGCACATCCTCGAGCGCGAGCCGGAGCGCGCAGGAGCCACGCCGACACCATGACTGCAACCACCGACTGCCAGATCATCGACCTGCACGCCCACCTCCATCCGTTCCCCTCACCGGTGGGGGGCTCCGGCGCGGACGACTTGCTGCGCGCGATGGACCGCCACGGCATCCGGCTCACCGCGGCGAGCTCGACCGAGGCTATCCTGTATGACATGGAGAGCGGGAACGCCGCGCTCAGCCGCGACCTGGCCGGCCATGACCGCCTGCGGGGGTATGTGTTCGCCAACCCGAACCGCATCGCTGCCGCGCGCGAAGAGGTCCGGCGCTACCTCGACCAGGAGCCGTTCATCGGCGTCAAGCTCTATAGCGGCGCATACATCGGTAGGCCGCTGAACTGCCACGAGCACTGCGAGATCCTGGGACTGGTCGCCGATCGGTATCCGTGGGCACTGGTGCTGTTCCACTGCGGGGAGAATGATCCGGCCAACTTCGCGGCGCTCGCGGACGTGGCCCAGCGGTTCCCGGAGCTGACGTTCCTGGCCGGCCACATGGGCTCGAAGCTGTGGCGCGAGGCCCTGCCGATCCTGTCGACCCAGCCGAACATCATCGCCGAGATCAGCGCACCGGTGCCGGCACGGCCCCGGATCGAGGATGCTGTGTGCATCATGGGGCCCGATCGCGTCGTGTTCGGCTCTGACTTCCCGATCATCAGCCAGGGCTACATGCTCGGGTGCGTGTGGGATGCCGACATCCCGCGGCAGCACAAGGACCGGATCCTGTTCCACACCGCCGACCGCCTCCTGCCCCTGCGGGCCTAACGTCGTAGTCCAACGGCGGCATGTGGCATTGGGCATGTGGCATTCGGCGGACGGCGGACGGCGAACGGCGGACGGCGAACGGCGGGGTACGGGCCGAACAGGCTGAGGGGTCGTCACGAAACGGGCCTGTGGCGAGAGACAGGTCGCCCGCGGCGCGCTTGCGCCTCTCCCACCGCGAGAAGCCGAATGCCCCCCCATGCCGCCCACTCGGAGGCCCACCCATGAAGCCACGCCACTTCTGGCTACCGCTCGTCGCACTCGCCGCATGGGGCCTGTGGCCCACTGCCGGCTGCGGTCAGGGCGCCGCGCCAGCCTTCAAGCCCGAGTTGGTCGGGGCCGAGTTCACCTCGCGCGAGGTGCGCCCCGGCGAGCAGCTTGCGATGACGCTCAAGTTCCGCAACGGTGGCACAACACCGGCGGCGACCGACCTGCGTGTGTTCGTGCACTTCGAGGCGCCGCGTCAGGACTGCGGCAACATCGTCTTCCAGGACGACCACTCGCCGGTCGAGCCCGCCACCCTCTGGCAGCCGGGGCAGGTCATCGTTGACGGTCCGCGCATCGTGGTGATGCCGCGCGGCAAGCCCGAGCAGGAGTACTTCGTCCACGTCGGGCTGTTCGAGGAGGGCGGGACCGGCCGGCGCGTGCTGGATACCTACGCCGCGGGCAAGATCAAGGTCACGAGTGCGGCGCCGCCCGCGGATCGCCTGGCACCGGCGCCGCTAGGCGCCGGTGAGCTGGCGGCCCGTCGCGAGGCCCTGGCCGCCCGTCTGAGCACGGCGGCGAAGGCCACGCTTGCCGGCGATACGTGGTCGTTTGACCTCGACCGCGCGAGCGGAGTGTGGAGTCTGCTCGACCGGCGGAGCGGGGTGTTGTGGGCCTCCGACCCTGCCCGTCCGCGCTTCGGGGAGATCGAGCTGCGGCGGGGAGGGCGCAGCTTCCTGTGGCGCCTCGCCCGCTTCGATGACATCGCCACGAGCGCGACGGGCATGCGGCTCTTCACGCGGCCGGTGATCGACGGGGCCGCCACCGGGCTGACCGTCACCTTCGTTCTCGAGCCGGTACGCGACCCGAGCGGCCTGCGCCTGCGCTATGAGACGACGGGGGAGGGTGACTGGCGGGTGGGGCGCGTCCGGCTGCTCCAGGACGCGCTGTGGACGACGGAGGCCGAACAGGGCTGTGTCTATGTCCCGTACCGGCTGGGGATCGGGCTGTCGGCGGGCGAGGGCTTGCCCGGCCGACAGCAGTGGACAACCTACGACAACCTGTCGATGGCGATGTGTGGCGTCGTCAAGTCCGGCGCGGCGCTACTCGTGAACTGGACCAATGTCGACACCCGGCTGTCCGTGAGCGCGTCGTGGCCCGACCTGCCCCTCGTCGCGGGGCGGCGGATGCGCGCCCTGTCGCTGGACGTGTCGGGCCCCCGGGGCGAGTGCACGCTGCACCCGCTGGGCACGGGAGGCTATGTTGAGATCGCGCACGCCTACCGGCCGCTGGCGCGGCAGAAGGGGTGGCTGCGGACGTGGGCGGACAAGCGCCGGCAGTTCCCTTCCGTCGACCGCCTGGCAGGTGCCACCGACTTCAAGCCGTTCGTCCTCTCTCGCGTCATCCCGGGTTCCCGGTTCTGTCCGGACGGCAAGGAGCGCGTGCACCTCGGCTTCACCTTCGACGAGGTCGCGCGTTGCGCCGAGCACTGGCGTCGCGACCTCGCGATCGACCGCGCCTATGTCGTGATGGCCGGGTGGATCAACCAGGGCTACGATGTGGCCCACCCCGACATTCTGCCCGCGGCCGCCGAATGTGGTGGCGATGCGGGCCTGCGCGACGCCTGTGAGCGCATCAAGCGGTGCGGCTATCTCGTCGGCCTCCACGACAACTACCAGGACATGTACGAGAACGCCCCCTCGTGGAGCCTCGACTGGATCAACAAGGACTCGCGGGGCAACCCCAAGCGCGGCGGGAACTGGAACGGCGGGCAGGCGTGGCAGGTGTGTGCCAGCAAGCAGGTCGAGCTTGCCGCGCGCCCGCAGACCAACCTCCCGCGCGTCGCCGCTCTGTTTGCCCCAACGATCTACTTCATCGACACCGTCTTCGCCTGGGGGCTGGTCACCTGCGAGGACCCCCAGCACCCCATGACGCGACAGGATGACTTGCGCTACAAGTCGCAGCTCTGCATGCTCGCTAAGCAGCACTTTGGTCTGTTCGGCAGCGAGGAGGGGAAGGAGTGGGCGGGGCCCTGTGCCGACTATCTGGAGGGCATCTTCGGGCACCAGACCGACGCGGCCCCGGGCAGCGTCATCCCCTTGTTCCCTCTCGTCTACAGCGACTGTGCCCAGATCATGACCCACCAGGGGAACCGCATCAACGCCGGCGATGAGAAGAAGATGGCCGACCACGTCCTGTTCGCCGAGATGCCGGTCGCCGGGTTCGGCGATCACCTGTACTGGAGTGGCGCGCAGAGCCGGCCGCTGCCGGTGACACCCCTCGCGCCGACCGTCACCGACCTCGGCGGCCGCAGGTTCCGAATCACCTACCGCTGGCGGGTGGAGGATCGCATTGCCGACGACTACACCGTGTTCGTTCACTTCACACACCCGGCGGCGACGCGGCCGGAGGGGATCGCGTACCAGTGCGACCACGCCCCCACCGTCCCGACCTCGCGCTGGCAGCCCGGGACCATCGTCGAGGATGGGCCTCACACCGTGGAGGTGCCAGCCGAGTTCGACGGCCCAGCCCAGATCATGCTGGGCCTGACGGGACGGGAGGGCCGCGCCCGCCTCGGCAACCTGCAGCACAACGGCCTCCGCTACCCGGTGGGCACCATCCACGCCTCCGCCGCCGGGATCCGCTGCGAGGCCACAGCGACCACCGCGGTCAGTGAGCTGTGGGCGCGCGGTGATGGCGGCTGGGGCGAGAGCCTGTGCCCCACCGACCGGGTGATCAAGAACTCGTGGGAGGTGCTCAGCCCGCTGAACTCGCTCACGGCCGAGACGCCGCTGAGCAGCCACGAGTTCGTGACACCGGATCGTCTGCTGCAGCGCACGCGCTTTGGCGATGTGACGATCACAGTGGCTTACGAGCGCCCGGCGGAGATTGGCGATGACCGGGTGCCGGCGTACGGGTTCATCGTGGACAGCCCGACTTACCTCGCCGTCTGCGCCACTCGCTACCGGGGGCTGGAGTACCAGACGCCGACGCTGTTCACCGCCCGCAGCCTGGACGGCAAGCCGATTGCCCAGTCCTCACAGGTGCGCGTGTATCACGGGTTCGGGGATGCGAGGATCAAGCTGGGGGAGAGGGTATTCGAGGTGGGGAGGGAGAGCACAGTGGCGGTGAAGTAGGGCGTGCATCGTCGTCGTCAACCTGGTAAGCGATGCGCCAGTCACCGATTCAGCGCCTTCGCGCCAAGGGGACGGTCGCCTCGTACTCCGCCTCCAGATACTCGAGACCCCGCAGCAGAGCCAGACGGAGAACGTCCGAACGCGTGACGTTCGGCAGGATGGCCAATTCGGGCGCGTGGACCACACACTTCCGGAGGGCCTCCGCGCGCTCGAGCATGTGCTTGGGGAGGCGGAGGTTCACGGCGTTCAAGGGTTCTCTCGCTGCGGGCATGGTGCTCCTCCCGTACCCTATGTGTATCCGTAGTGTAGCTCATGCGGCATGCAGAGAGAAGTGGGGAAGAGGGGGGCCTGCCGTCGTCCGAAGGACGAATGGCGGCGTAGCCGCCTCCCAGCCCCCGGCGTCTGCCGGGGGTGAGGGCGGCCCTACCCATCTC
>CAZIWQ010000360.1:546-6639 GCA_964542355.1 uncultured Armatimonadia bacterium | reverse complement strand
TGCGGCGCCACGTGCGTGTCGTTCGTGCGCCGCTCGCCGTGGAAGTCCACGGCCGCGTTGCGCCCCGGCCCGGGCGGCTCATCGCCACCGTCGCGCCGGCGCATGCTCTTCACCGCCGCCCAAGACTCGATGAGCGTGCCATCCACCGCGACAAGACCGCCCTTCTCAAAGCCCGGTTTCTTCCAGGCCGCGGCCCCGTTCTGCGGGCTGAGACATGCCAGGTTCCCCGGATCGCCGATACCGAAGATGTAGCCTTTGTAGTAGACGGACGAGTTGAAGTGAGCCTGAATCTCGCGGTTCTCCCAGTAGGGACGCGGCCCCTCGGCGGTAATCCCGATCAGTGCACAGCCGTGCCCATAGCCACTGGTGAAGGCGACGAAGTTGCCTTCGACGATGGGAGTCGCGGCGTTGACGTCGTGCCCGGTCTTCCAGGGGTACTCCCACAGCAGGTTGCCGCTCTCGGCATCGACACCGGTCAAGGCTTCCCCGGCGAAGATGACATATTGCTTGCGGCCGAGGATCGTGGCGGCGACGGGTGTGGCATAGCCGGCCTTGCCGGGCTTGCCGCCGGTCCACAGCGTGGCGCCGGTGTCTTTGTTGAGGGCCGCGGCTCCGGTCCGGCCACCGGGCGTCACGATCACCTTGTCACCGTCAACCAGGGGGGAGCCGGCGTAGCACCAGGTGGGGCGCTGGCCGCCGAACTCACGGGCCATGTCACGGCTCCATAGCTTGTTCCCGGTGGTGGCGTCGAGGCAGTTGACAGCACCGACGCGGCCGATCGTGTAGAGTTTGCCACCACTGAACGAGGGCGTGGAGCGGGCACCGCCCCACTCATCTTTGCGGGAATCGGGGTAGGCAAAACGCCACACCTCCTCGCCGGTCTCCAGGCGCAGCGCCCGGACGACGCCGTCGTCACCGGAGTGGTCGATGATGAAGACCAGTCCATTGGCGACAGAGGGGCCGGAGTAGCCCGCTTCATTGAGCGGGACCCGCCACAGCAAGCGGGGCGGCTTCTGCGCCCAGTTCTTGTTGATCCCCTGGTCGGGGGCGACGCCGGTGGCGTCGGGGCCGCGGAACTGTGGCCAGTCCGCGCTCCAGGCGGTGAGTGTCAAGGCGGCGCTGCCCAGGATCAGGACACATCTCGTGACATGGCGCATGGCGGGAACCTCACTGGTTGAGATCCGCGCGGCGAGTGCGCGGGGTAGAGCCTATCCGCCGAAGCAGTAGATGGCACCGTCGGCGGTACCGATGAGCAGGCGTCCGCGTGCCACCGCGGGCGCGGCGGTGATGCCGGCGCCGGCCCGGAACTGCCACACCTGTTTGCCGGCCGCCAGGCTCACCGCGTACACGTTGCCGTCGTCAGAGCCGAAGAACACGCGGCTGCCGGAGATGACGGGCGATGAGTCGACCTGATCGCGGGCCGTGAAGGCCCAGCGGGTGCGCCCCGTCTTCGTGTCCAGCGCAAACACGCGCCGGTTGCGGGAGGCGAACACCGCGAGGCCCCGCCAGACCGCCGCCGAGGCGTAGCTGGCGCCGCCGTCGCGGCGCACCGCGACTTGCCACATGAGTCTACCGTCAGCGGTGCGGACACAAACATAGTCTCCGGTCATGCTCCCGACGTACACATAGCCGCCGGCGTAGGCGGGGGAGGCGGCGAAGTTGGGCCCGACCTCGGCGGCGGCCTTCTGCTTCCCGCTGCGGAGGTCAATCGTGCGGACCTTGCCGTCGCAACCGGCGATGATCACTGCACCATCGGCGAGACACGGTGAGCAGTGCACCTGGGCGTCGGACTTGAAGCGCCAGAGCACGCGCCCCGTTGCGGCATCGAGCTTGTACAGATAGTTGTCGTACGAGCCGACCAGGACGGCCCCGGGTGCCGGCGTCGCGGAGGAGATGATCTTGTCCTCGGTGCGCAGCTTCCACACGCTGCGGCCGGTGGCTGCGTCCAGCGCCCGGAAGATGCCACCCTCGTCGCCGACATAGACGCGGTTGCCGACGACGCAGGGCGCGGCCGTGACGGGGTTGCCCCCCGTGGTGACCTTCCACCGCGGCTTTCCATCGCTGAGCCTGAGCGCGAGGATGGCGCCGCCGCGCGTGCCGACGTAGACGCTGTCGCCGACGATGGCGGCCGTCGACTCGACGGCGGAGCCCGCCTCGGCCCGCCACAGGACCCGCAGGCGCTCCGGCAGGGCCGCAGCGACTCCGGACAGCGTGGGCCCGCCACGGTAGCAGGGCCAGTCCGCCTGGGCGACCTGCTGTGCCCCGGCCCACAGACTGAGGCCGAGCAGGGCGGCCAGCATGCCGCATCGATGATGCATCACAGTCCTCCTCCATCCGTGGCCGGGCCGCTATTCATGGCGCAGCGCAGGGACGAGGTCACCGCGCATGGCGATGCGGACGGCGGCCGCGCAGGTCAGCAGGCCGACAACGACACATGCTCCCAGGACGCTTGACAGGGCCGCCCAGTTCACGTGAGCCTCCGTGGACAGCAGTTGCGGGCCGACCGCCACCAGCGCCGAACCCATCCCGCAGAGCAGGCCTGCCAGCAGGAGCAGAGCGTTTTCGGTGAGCAAGACCGCGGCGATGCGCCCCCGGGCGAAGCCGGCGGCCAGCATCAGGGCCAGCTCGCGCCGGCGCTCCAGTGCGCTGCGCAGCATCACCGTCGCCAGGCCCACAGTCCCGAGCAAGAGCCCCAGCCCTCCCAGGGCTAAGAACATCAGCAGGTATGTGTTCTGCACCTGCAGGAACTCGGTGAGCACTTCCGGCGTGGGTCGCACCCGCAGGCCCAGCGGTCCGAGGTTGCGGCGGAAGACCTCGGCGACCGCCTGCTCGCGGCCCGGCGGCGTGGCGAGCAGCAGGTAGCTGGGAGCGGTGATGGTCGGGTAGAGGCGCCGGAGTGCACCCTCCGACACCAACAGCTCGCGCTGGAAGATGCTGGCCGGCAGCAGCCCCGTCACCCGCAAGGCGGCCGTGCCACCATCCGGCGTCGGGACGCGCAGTGTCTGCCCGAGGCCCGAATGCAGTGACCAGCGCACGCTGTCGGCATCGCCGAAGGCCGGGATGGTGCCATCCCCGGGGGCGGCCGTGAGCAACTCCCACGGCGAGCGACCGGGGGGCGATGGCCGGGTGATGGGTGAGAACCCCCCGCGCCGAATGAGCGCCGGCGGGACCCCCACGAGGCGCGGGTGCGAGGCGCGGGCCAGGTTCAGGCAACTGATGTCCTCCCCCGGTGCTGCCAGCAGCGAGATCACCTCGGTGTCCCGCAGCGCGGCCTCATCCTCGGGCGAGAAGGCGAGGTTGGCCCGCCCGGCCGGTGTGGCGGGGTCGAACGGCAGCGCCACCGCGGTTGTTGCCACGAGGGAGAAGCCCCCGGTGCCGGAGTCGCGGCGGTTGGCATCGATCCGCCGCAGGTCGCGTGCGTTGGTCGCCACCGCGACGATGACGAAGCTGGCGGCCGCCAGCAGGCCCATCACGAGCATGCTGCGTCCGCCGGCGGCCGCGACGTTGCGCAGGGCCAGGCTCAGCAGGGAGCGCGTGGCGTGCCTGCGAGTCAGGACGTGCGAGGCCACCACGCGAGCGGCCACCAGCCCGGCGACCAGGAGGAGGGCGCCAACCCCGAAGAAGGCCGCCTGGGGAGTGACGGACGGTACCCGCGCCGGGACGAGGGCCAGACAGACCGCGCCGAGAGTGAGCACGGCCAGCACGAGCACGGCCAGGTGCCGGCGGCGCGGAGTCGGCACGGCCACGCTCAGCGCCTCCCAACCGGTCAGCAGCGCCAGCACCGGTCGCTGCCCCAGCCGGCGCAGGCTCCCGGCCACGGTCAGCAGCCCGAGCAACGACCCCGCGAGCAGGCCACGGGTCAGGGTGGCAGGCTCCGTGTGCAGCCATACGGCGGGCATCGCCCCCACCGCGCCGCTCCAGTGGGTACCGAGGGCGTCGATGATCGCGCCAGCATAGCCCAGCCCCAGCGGCACCCCGAGCAGCGCCCCGCCCACGGTGTACAGTGCCCCCTCGATGAACAGGCTGCGGCTCACCAGGGCCGGCGGGAGGCCGCAGGCCCGCATGATCCCGGCCTGGGCGGCACGCTGCTCCATCGCCGTCCGCAGCAGCATCGCCGACAGCCCCGCCCCGGACATCACCAAGAACATGCTCAGGCCGAGGAAGAGCTGGCTGAAGTCGGAGGTGCCACGGGCGGCCGCGAGCGCCTGCTCGCGCACCGGGCGGAACGCGAGGCCGGAGGCGGCGGGGGACAGGCGGCGCAGCAGATCCGCCCCATAGGCCGCGGTGAACGACCGCACGGGGCTGCCGCGCGGGGGAGTGACACACACCGCGGTGACCCAGTCGGCGGCCGCCTGGCGCGGTCCGTGCGCCCACATCGCTCTCACCGCGTCGGGCGAGAGGAACGCCTTCGGCAGCGCTCGATAGCGGGCCCAGTACGCCTCATCGCGTGCGGTGATACGGCTGAAGTCGACGGGGAACGGCGGATCCCAATCACCGATGCGCCGGGCCGTCGAGACCCCCTCGAGCTCGGGCACGATCCCGGGGTCGGCCGCCTGTCCTGCGATCGCGACGATCCCCCGCACGCGGAACCGGACCGTTGCACGCGGGTACGTCCCGTCGGCGGTAGGGCGCAGGTAGCTGAGCTGCAGCGCATCGCCGACGCGGGCCCCGAGGTCGGCGGCGGCCCAACTGCTGAGCACGATGTCTGAAGGCTGGGTGGCAGGGCGGCCGACCACGAAGCGGAACCGTCCGGGGGGCTCCACGCCCGCCACCGTGGCATACGCCAACGCCTTGCCGGGTGCCGGGGTCAGCCGGCGGAGCTCGGTCGCCAGGTACACCGAGCTGATCGTCGCGCGCGTCCGGCAGTCCAGCGCCGCCTGACGGGCCGCCGCAACCTGCGCGGCGTCTAGCACGAGGTCGGTGCTCTGCAGGATGGCCGCAGCCTGGACCCGGCTGGGGGTGAGGCGGAGGCCGTAGTCGGCGAGGGTGCAGTGCGCGGCGAGGGCCCGGTCCATGTTGGCCGAGAGGCCTCCGGGTACCCCCCGCCTGTCGGCGGCGGGGGCCTCGCCCGGCTCGCGGGAGCCCCGCCGGCCCCGGTCGGGTGCCAGAGACGCCAGAATGGTGTTGGCGAGACCCGGTTGGCTGATGCGCTCCGCCAGCCAGCTTCGCGCCAGGAACACGTTGCGCGGGGTGGTGCTCTGTGCGTCGAGCCGGATGTCGCCGGCACCAGTCGCAGGGAGGATGAGCTTCACCGTGAGCCGGAGCGAGGGGGTTGAGTGCTTGAGGCTGCGCCGAGCGAACAGGGTGTCGGCGGAACCTGTCCCCGCGCGCTGCACGACCAGCAGCAGGTCGTCGCCCACCCGGAGAGCGAGGTCGCGGGCGAGGGGCGCATTGACCGCACACTCGCGCCCGCGGAGGGCCGGAGCCGGGGACCGCGGGTACAGCGCCCAGAAGCCCGCGTCCACTCCCCACGCCGTGGCGTCGGGGGCCACTGCCGCGGTGTCGGCGCGACCGGCGGCCGCCGGCAGCCGGATCAGAGCACAGGCGTGTCCGAGGCGCGCCGAGCCATCCTGATCCCCTGCCACCTCGGCGGCCAGCGCCGCGCGGAACCAACGGGGTGAGACCACGGCGCAGTCAATCAGGCCCAGTCGTGACAGCGCGGTATCGCGCAGACTCCCGGTCATCGAGTCGCCGATCACCAGCGAGCCGGTGATGACGGCCGTAGCGACGGCAAGCCCAACCGCCGCCACGACCCCGGTGCGGGCGTAGTAGCGCAGGCTGCGCCTGACCACGGTGGGCCATCTCACGTCGGTCCACCTGCCGGGTCGGGGGGCGCGAGTGGCACCAGCAGGCCGTCCTCAAGCTGCAGGACGCGATCGAGGCGTGCCGCCTGCTCCCGGTTGTGGGTGACCATCACCACGATGACGCCATCGCGGTCGGCGAGCTCGACGAGCAGCGACACCACTCCGGCGCCGGTGTCACGGTCCAGGTTGCCGGTCGGCTCATCGCACAGGAGCACGGCGGGCTGGTTGATCAGGGCGCGGGCGAGGGCGACGCGCTGGCGCTCGCCGCCGGACAGGTGGGCGGGAAACC
>CAZIWQ010000360.1:0-536 GCA_964542355.1 uncultured Armatimonadia bacterium | reverse complement strand
GCCCGGTCAGCCCGACGCGCGCGAGCAGCTCCGTGGCCCGGGCCTCGTCGTCCGCGCGGGGGCCGCGCGCGAGTGTCGGCAGCAGGGCGTTCTCGAGCGCGCTCAACTGGGGCAGCAGGTGGTGGTCCTGGAACACGAAACCCACGCTGGTGGCGCGGAACTCGGCCAGGGCCTTGCCGGTCAGTGCGGGGATGCTAACGGCGCGGAGGGTCACCTCGCCCGAGGTCGGTCGATCGAGGGCGCCGATGATGTTCAAGAGCGTGCTCTTGCCCGACCCGGACGGACCGACGATGGCGACGGTCTCCGCGGGTTGGATGATGCAGGAGACACCGCGCAGCACCTCGGTCACGGTACCGTCGGGGCCGGTGAAGTGACGGGTCACCGCATGCAGCTCAAGCGTGCCTGTCGGACTGGTCATCATCGCCTCCTCGGCTGCCACTGGTCGCCTGCCGCGTAGGTCGAGCGTCGCGACGCCGCTGTTCTTCGGCCGCCCTGTCGGCGGCCGCGCGAACTGCGCCTGCTGGTCACTGTCATCC
>CAZIWQ010000359.1:0-6644 GCA_964542355.1 uncultured Armatimonadia bacterium | reverse complement strand
TCTTCCTCGAGCTCGAGGACAGCCGCCCGGGCAAGCAGATGACCATGGTCAACAACCCTACCGACCGGGACCTGACGGTCACGGTGAAGGGTGGCCCGGGCTTCGACCTGCTGCCCGGCTTCAGCAAGACGGTGCCGGTGCAGGCCGGAGCGGTCGTCCGGTTCTCGCCGTAGTGCACTACGCGGGGGCCGGGCCGAACTTGCTCTTGTCCTGCAGCGGATGCGGGATCGCGCACGGGGGGCCATCGGGCGCCGCCTCCGGCAACCCGGGCAGGAAGAGCCGCTCCCCTTCCTGGCGGAAGGCCACTGCCTGCCCGGTGCCCAGCACCCGGACCGACCGCACCTCATTGCCGATCCCGGCGATGGTCGTCTCCGGCCCGTGGTAATGATGGAAGCCGACGTAGGCAGTATTCCCGCGTCCCGTGGACAGCCGGCAGTCCTGGTAGTTGAAGGGGTGGGCGTCGGTGCCGTAGATGGCTTCCCCGTTGCGCTCCAGCCATGCCCCGATGTCACGCAGGCGCTCGGCCGCCGGCTCGGGGATGCTCCCCGTCGCCTCCGGCCCCACGTTCAGGAGCAGGTTGCCGCCGTTGTGCGCGCAGATGAGCAAGGTCAGCGTCAACTGGAAGGCGCTCTTCCACGCTCGGTCACCGTAGTTGAAGCCCCAGCTTGAGTTGGTCATGTCGCAGCATTCCCAGGTAGTCCCGGGGTCGGCGATGACATGAGCCTCGGCTGACTGAACATCCTCGTCCAGCCCGCAGCGGCTGGAGATCAGCACCTGCGGCTGGAGGTCGCGCAACTTCGCATTGAGCGCGGCGGCGCCCCACGTCTCCGGGGGCGGGCAGCCGTCGTAGAAGAGGTAATCCACCCGTCCGTAGCTCGTCATCAGCTCCTGCAACTGGGTGTGGGCGATGTCGACGAAGCGTGCCCAGCCCGCGGGGTCGCGGACCGGCCCGGCGATGAAGCCCGGGTCGCTCCAGTCGGCGACGGAGTAGTACAGGCCGACACCGAGGCCCTCCGCGCGGCAGGCGGCGACATACTCGGCCACCAGGTCCCGCCCCAGCGTCTGGGGCAGGCTGTAGTCCGAGGCGGCGGTCTCAAAGAGTGCAAAGCCCTCGTGGTGGCGGGTGGTGAGGCACAGGTAGCGCATGCCGCAGGCGCGCGCCAGGCGGGCCCACTCCCGCGCGGCGTCCGGGTCGGGCCGGAACCGACCAGTGAGCTCACGGTACTCGTCCACGGGGATGCGTTCGTAGTGCATGACCCATTCGTGTCGGCCGAGGACGGAGTAGAGGCCATAGTGGATGAACATCCCGTAGCGTGCTTCGCGGAACCACTCGTACGATGCTTGGGGCGCGCGGGGCATCAGAACGCCTCCTGGCTCGAGATGGCATGTCGGCTGGCGCGGACGGTGCATTGGCGACGTACCTGCGGGAAGTTCCCCGACCTGCCCACCGGCAACCTCCCTTCTGTTGTGCCCGGCACGAAGGACTGTCGGGGCGACGCAGAGAAGAGCCATGCCCGAACCGGCGGTGGCGTTGGGGTGAGGGCGCGCCGCTGTCGTCACGGCGGTCCCGATCGTCCCCGGGTGTCGGACAACCCGGCAGGACGACTCCGGAACAGGTCGCGCAGACGCGGAGACATCGACATGCATCCCTTCCGACCCCCTGAAGGCGAGTATGGCACCATCGCCTGGGACGACATCGACGAGCGCCGCCGCGCGCTGTTCGGGCAGTATCTGGGCTGGCTGCGCCGGCGGCTGATCGACCTGGAGACCGGCCGTGCGGACCGCTGGCGGCGGGACTACTCGTCACTGGCGGCCTACGAGCAGTCCGTCGCACCGAACCGTGAGCGCTGGCGCCAGTTCCTGACCACCTGGGACGAGGCGCGGTGCGATCTGCAGCCGGAGGTCGAGCACCTGGCCGATTACGAGTGCTTCCGGCTGGACCGGGTGTGGCTCCAGGTACGGCCGGAGCTGCGGATGGACACGCTGCTGCTCACACCGCATGGCATGGGCGGGGCAGGCTCCCCCGCCAGCCTGCCGGCTGTCGTCTGCCAGCACGGCATGCACGGCACGCCGGAGCAGGCGTGCGGGCTCGACCCGGCTGCCAGCACCAGCGTTTACAACTACTGCGGCATACGCCTCGCCGAGATGGGCTTCGTCGTCATCGCGCCGCACGAAGTCGGCGGTTTTGGCGCGCCGGACGGTGAGGCCCACTACGTGGGCGGCAAGCCGCAGTTGCCCCACTATGGCGCACGCAACTACCTGCACCGCCACGGCGAGCTGCTGGGCGTGAACCTGATGGGGATGGATCTGTACCATGTCTCTCGCGCGGTGGACTATCTAGCGGCGCTGCCCCATGTCGATGACGAGCGCCTGGGCTTCTACGGGCTGTCGCAGGGTGGTCTGAGCGCTCTGTGGCTGGCAGCGGCGGACACCCGGCTGAGGGCCACCGTGTGCGCGGCATTCTTCAACCACCGGCTCCCGAAGATGATTGACAGCGGGGGGGAGCACTACGTCGCCTACATTGACACGGCCGAGGAGGACCGCTTCTACTGGGGACAGATGACCGAGTTCTCCGACTGGGAGATCCTGAGCCTGATCTGTCCCCGGGCCTTCATGGTCGAGGCCGGCAAGCAGGACATGGCGGCGTACTGGCCGATGGTGCAGGCTGAGTTCGGCCGCGCGATGGACGTCTATGCTCGGCTAGGCGTTGGCGAGCGGCTGGAGCTGTGCCTGCATGACGGTGGGCACATCAACCGCGCTGTCGAGAGCCTGGCGTTCCTCAAAAAGTGGCTGATCGACACGCCGCGACCATGCTGCCCGCCCCGGTGATCACCGCACCCCGACCTAAGTTGGCGATGCCAGTGGAGGGACCCCAATGACCATGCGACGGTATGACTCAGCGACAGACAAACTCGCCTGCCACCGCATCTACCAGGAGGTAGGGTGGATCGGGGAGGTGACTGCGGACCAGTTGGACGAGTTCATCACGGGCGCGGGCAGCGCCTGGGTGGCCCAGTTGCAGGGGGATGCCGAGTGCCTCGTCTTGGCTTCACCCGGCGAGGTGTGCCATCAACAGGAGCGCCTCCCGTTTGGTTGCATCACCGGTGTGACGACCAGCCGCATCGGCCGGAAGCAGGGGCTGGCGGCGCGTCTCACGGCGCTGGCCGTCGCGGACCAGGTGGCCCAGGGGGCCGTCGTGGTCGGGCTGGGGATGTTCGACCAGGGGTTCTACGACAAGCTCGGCTTCGGCACGGGAAGCTATGAGCACGCCGTGTCGCTGGCCCCGGACGAGCTGCAGGTGACGGTGCGGGCGCGGATCCCGCGCCGGCTGACCCTCGATGACTGGGAAGCCATCCATGCCGCGCGGCTGAAGCGCCGGGTGCGCCATGGGGCCGTGACGCTGTTCCCGGCGATGTTCACGCACGGGCGCATGATCTCGTGGGGCCGCAACCCCTTCGGCCTGGGATATGCCGATGATCCCGATGGCGGGCTGACGCACCTCGTGTGGATCTCGGCGGACGACGTCGGGCGGGGGCCCTACGGCGTGAAGTACCTCATCTACCGCACCCGCGAGCAGTTCCTGGAGCTGATGGCGCTGCTCAAGCAACTGGGCGACCAGGTGTATAGCGTATCACTGCGGGAGCCGGCGGAGGTGCAACTGCAGGACCTCATGACCCAGCCGTTCCGGCACCACGATGTCAGCGAGGGGGGCAGGCACCGTACCGGCATCCGGGCCTACGGCTGGTGGCAGATGCGGATCTGTGACCTGCCGGCGTGCCTGGCGAAGACGCACCTGGGCGGGACGCCGGTGCGGTTCAACCTGAAGCTGAGCGACCCGATTGAGAAGCGCCTGCCGGAGGACCACCCCTGGCGGGGCGTCGCGGGAGACTACGTGGTGACACTGGGGCCCGAGTCGGCGGCGGAGAGGGGCGCGGATGACGCCCTGCCCACGATGCAGACGACGGTGAACGCGTTCACGCGGCTGTGGCTAGGGGTGCGTCCCGCGACGGGGCTGGCGATGACGGATGAGATTGCGGCGCCGGAGGGGTTGCTGGAGGCGTTGGATGACCTGATCCGGCTGCCGGCGCCGAGGCCGGACTTCGACATGTGATGGGCTGTCCAGCCCATCGCCCAGGGGTCCGGCCGAAAAGGCCACCTCCGGCCGCTCTTCCAGCGATACCCGGCTGCTGCCGGTAATCTCGGTTCCCACCAGGACTGCGCCATGAACTGCCTGCCCGGATCGTGTTTCCTCCTCGCCGGCCTCGCTGTGCTGTTGACGGGCGCCGGCCTGGCTCGCGGCGACCAGGCCCTCTATGCCCACAGCCGTGCACACCCGCGCCTGCTGTGCACCGCGGCGGAGCTGGCGGCAGTGCGCGCGCGGGTGGGCAGTGGCGTCGAGGCCCTGGCGTACCAGGAAATGCTCCGCAAGTGCGATGAGTACATTGACCCGAAATCGCCGCGGTACGTGGACTGGCCGTCACGCAAGCAGCGCTACTGGCACGACCGCGGCGGGGCCACGCACCTGACCAAGTGCTTTGAGGAGCTGGCCTGGGCGGGGGTGCTGTCGGGCGAGGGGAAGTACATCGCGGGCGCCCGCAACATCGTCCTGACCATCATCCGCGAGCGGGTGATTGATGGGATCGGCGGGCTGAACTACGGTCAGCCGTACGGGGGCTGGCTGAGCCAGCCGCTGGACGCGGGGCACTCCAGTCGCTCGCTGGCGGTCTTCTATGACCTGCTGTATGACCACCTGAGCGACGCGGAGCGGGCCGAGGTGCGAAGCTACATCACGGGCACGTACCTGGCATACTTCCATGACTACATGAAGAAGCTGCCGGCGGACCCGCGCTACCCCGGCGTGCTCGGGCACAACTTCGCGCTCATCGGCAATTCCGCGGCGGCGCTGCTGACGCTGGCCGTGTGGGGCGAGACGGGCGATCCGGCCCGGGAGCAGGAATGGCTGGAATTGTTCATCGGCGGCATCAAGCAGTACCTGGAGATCGGGATCGGCGTCGAGGGGGGAGCGCTGGAGGGGGCGGGCTACACCTCGGCATGCCTGTACTACCTGAACTTCCCCCTCGAGGCTCTGCGGCGAGCCGGCGGCGAGGATCTCTTCGGGCACCCCCGTCTGCGCAAGGTGCAGGACTACTACCTGTACGAGGTCTTGCCCGGCGGCAACTACTTCAACAACACCAATGACGCCTTCTTCCACGCCCACACCTGCTTCTTCCCCCTCTATGCCGACCGCTATCAGCGGCCGGAGCTGATGTGGCTGTGGGAGCATGTGACGGGCCGGCTGACCGACCCGCACGACCTCTTCAGCGACGGCCGCAACGCCGCCCAACCCCTGCTGAGCTACACGATTCTGTGGCATGCCATGGGGCCCCCGGCGCGGACGCCCGAACAGGTCGGGCTGCCGCTGAGCCGCCGGTTCTCCCGTCGCGGGCTGGTCGCCATGCGGTCCGGCTGGGGTGAAGACGACTGCCTGCTTTCCTTCACCGCCGGGGGCAACCCCGACTTCGGCCACGGCCAGTACGACGCCAACCATTTTGCCCTCTACCGGGGCAAAAGCGCCCTCGCGGGTGACTCCGGCTACGGCGGCGGCCAGACGGAGCACCACAACGGCGTGCTGTTCGACGGCAAGGGCCAGCAGCAGAAGACGAGCGAGGGCCGCATCGTGGCCTACACGCCGGGCGAGCTGGCGACATACGCCTGCGGCCGGGCCGGCGACCTCTACGGCAACCCGGCCCTGCGCAAGTTCGATCGGCATGTCTTCTTCATCCACGACAAGCAGCGGCCGTACGCCGTCATCTACGACGACATGACGGCCGACGGGGCCGCGCACACCTACACCTGGCTGCTGCAGGGCATCAACGCCACCGGCTTCATGATCTCCGGGGAGGGCATGCGGTTCGACCTCAACGGCCCGTTCCCGCGGCTCGTTGACGGGAACACCGGGTGGGAGATGCAGGTGGTGCTCCTGGCGACCACGCCCCCGGCGTTCACCGTGGATGCCTGTCAGACCCGGTGGAGTGCCACGGCCGAGGTCGTGGCGCACCCCCGGCTGCGCGGTGCGGTCACGACCGCGGGCGCGCCGCACTTGTTGGCCTTCCTGTACCCCTGCCGGCCGGGGACGCCACAGCCGCAGGTTACGCGGGTCACGGACCAGGCCCTGCGTATCGCCTGGGGCGATTGCACCGATCTCGTCGCCTTTGGTCCGGCACAGACACCCGAGGCCGGCACACCGGGGGTGGGCTTCGTGCGCACCCCCACCGGGTAGGGCGCGCGAGTCCGCAGGCGACGTGCTCGGCGCGGCCCGACCGCGCACCAACGCTCAGTCCGCCACGGAGGCGATCATGAAACAGGCAATGCTCTACGGAGCCGGTGATCTGCGCCTGGAGGAGCGGCCCCTGCCGCTTGACGATCTGCGTGACGATCAGGTCTATGTCAAGACCGAGGTGACGGCGCTGTCCACGGGCACCGATCTGGGGAACTACGAGGGCCGCTCGACCGAGCTCCCCGGCGCCCCGGACTACCCCCGCGCCGTCGGCTACTCGAACGTTGGCCACATCGTCGCGAGCGGGCAGCGGGTGTTCTCGATCAAGCCGCACCAGTCGGCCTTCATTGCCGATCCCGGCGACCTG
>CAZIWQ010000358.1:0-6657 GCA_964542355.1 uncultured Armatimonadia bacterium | reverse complement strand
GGACTTCGTCGGCGAGCGACCTCCCACCGCCGACGCCGCCGGAGGCGGTGCCGGAGGCCGATTTCCCGCCACCGGCCCCGCTCGCGGAACCAACCCAACCAACCCTGTGATCTCAGTCCGGCGTTCGGCGGGATCCGTAGACCAGTCGGGGGAGTGGAGATGACCCAAGCGGTCCCCACCACAACCAACCTGTCGCCACTGAGCGACCTGTACTATCGCGCCGCGGTCACCACGGCGATGGTCGCTGCCGCCTACTGCCTGGCGGTGCGTGTGCTGCTGTCGCTGAACCTCGGGCCGGCGCGTGCCGCCGACCCGCGACAGCCGGCACAGATCGCCATGCTCCGCGGCGAGCTGGCGCGCCAGCCGGCCAACAACCAGTTGCGCGACCAGATCCGGGCACTCGATGTGCAGGTCCGCAAGACCTACTACCGGACGCAGGCCCGCGCGGTGCAGGGCATCTACCTGCTGCTCGGGGGCCTCATCGTGCTCGTGGGGAGTCTGCACCTGGCCGGTCGCTTCCGTCCGGCGGCCCCGCTCCCCGGCCCGGCCGTCTTCCGCACGGCATTCCTCGACGCCGCCCGCAGCCGGCGCTCGGTCGCCATCCTGGGCATGGTCCTGGCCGCCCTCCTGCTCACCGTGGGCGTCCTCGGCCGTCACGACGCTTCCTCCGAGTACGTCAAGGCCGTCGGTCAGGGAGCGTTCCGCGACGTGCGCACCGACCCGATCGAGGGGCAGCCGATGGTCGCGGGTCGGCCACTGGGCCCGTCCGGGCTGCCGAGCCAGCCACCATTCCCGGCGCTGACGACGCCGCCACCTGGCCTGACAACACCGCCGGCGACGCCGCCGCCGACTCCCATCCCTGGTCCCGCGGGCCCTCCCGGCATGCCCGGTCCGGCCGGCCCTCCCGGCATGGCCGGCCCGGCGGGACCTCCGGGCCCCCCCGGACCCCCGGGACCCGCCACCACCAAGCTTGCCGGTGGCCCGCCGAAGCCGACACCCAAGGGCACTCCCACGGGTACGCCGACGCCGGTGAAGCCGACGGCCTCGGGAGGCGCCCAACTGGCCAAGGGAGGGCCGCCTCCCGCTGGCGGCTTCCCCACTCCGGAACCCACCGGCTCCACCGGCCCGACCGTGCCACCCCCGAGCGAGGGGTGGCCGGTGTTCCGCGGCGCCCCGGCCGGGAGCACACCCGCCGGCCGCTTCCCCCTCCAGTGGGATGCCACTCGTGGCGACGCCATCGTCTGGAAATCCGAGCTCCCGCTGCCCGGCCACAACTCGCCGATCGTGTGGCACAACCACCTCTTTGCCGCGGGTGCCGACGCTGAGCACCGCGAAGTCTACTGCCTCGATGCCGCGAGCGGGAAGCTCGTCTGGAAGCAGCCGGTCGTCGTCAAGGAGAGCGTCGGTGACAAGTCACCGGAAGTGAGCGCAGATACCGGCTTCGCGGCCTCCACCATGGCCACCGACGGCCAGCGCTGTTTCGCCATCTTCGCCAACGGTGATGTGGTCGGCCTCGACCTCACCGGCAAGCTCCTGTGGGCACGGGCACTGGGACCCATCGAGAACGCCTACGGCCACGCCGCCTCGCTGGCGGTCTACCGCAACATCGTGATCATCCAGCTCGACCAGGGCGCGGAGGCGGAGGAGGGCAAGTCCGCCCTCATTGCACTGGATGTCGCGACCGGGCGTGCCGTCTGGCGGACAAAGCGACCAGTCCCGAACTCCTGGTCCAGCCCCATCGTCGTCAACACCGGGCAGCGCGATGAGGTCATCACCTGCGCCAACCCGTTTGTCATCTCCTATAGCCCGGGCACCGGCCAGGAGCTGTGGCGGACGGAGTGCCTCAGCGGGGACGTCGCCCCCACCCCGGCGTATGCCGGAGGGCTCGTGCTCGCGTGCAACGACGGCGCCGGGCTGTTCGCCATCCGCCCTCCCGCCGCGGGGGCTCCCCCCACGGGCGAGGTCGCCTGGTCGGCCCAGGAGGGTCTGCCGGACATGGCCAGCCCGGCCGGCGACGGCAAGCTCGTCTTCGTTGTTGCCAGCTCCGGGCTTGTCACGTGCTACGACGTCGCCACCGGGGCCAAGGTGTGGGACCATGACATCGGGGCGCCGTGCTCCTCCTCGCCCACCATCGTCGGCGGCTATGTCTACCTCGCCGACAACGAGGGCGTGACACACATCTTTGAGAACGGACGCACCTTCAAGGCCATCGGCACCGGCAAGCTCGGCGAGGCCGTCCGCGCGACACCGGCGTTCGTGGGCGGCAGGATCTACATGCGCGGCGACAAACACCTCTTCTGCATAGGCGCACCGAAGTGACCCCGGACGATCCCCTCATGGCGTGTGAACAGCCCCCGCTCCCGGAGGAGCCGGCGGGAGACAGCCCCGCTCCCGCCGTTCGCGGCGACGACGTGGCCGGCGAAGCCGTGCCGGCCGCCGACCTGCCGTCACTGCAGCCGCCCGCCGCAGCGGTCGACCTGGCGTTCGTCGACCTCACCGTGGCAGACTGCGGGCGCGGCCCGGAGGCGGTCATCCCCATCCTGCAGGCGCTCCAGGAACACTACCGCTACTTGCCCCCGGAGGCCCTGCGCCGCGTGTGTGAGCTCACCGCCATCGAGCCCGCCGGTATCATCGGCGTCGCGACCTTCTACCCCCGCTTCCGCCACCATCCCGTCGGCAAGCACGTCATCAGCGTCTGCCACGGCACAGCGTGTCATGTCAAGGGCGCGCGGCTGGTGACGGAGGCCCTCCAGCGCCACCTGCAGCTTACCGAGGAACAGGACACGACGGCGGACGGTCTGTTCACCCTCCAGCGCGTGGACTGCCTCGGCTGCTGCACGCTGGCGCCGGTGCTACAGATCGATGGCGTCACCTACGGGCACCTCACACCGGACAGCGCACCGGAGGCACTCGACAACTTCCTCGAGCTCCAACGGACCGGGACGGCCGGCGACCATGCCCCCGACGCGGACGCGTCCGGCACCGTCGGCGCCCAGGTCCGGATCGGCGTCGGGTCGTGCTGTGTCGCCGCCGGCAGCATGGACGTGCGGCGGGCCCTCGAGCAGGCGATCCGCGGCACCGACATCCCCGTTGCTGTCAAGCCGGTGGGCTGTGTCGGGATGTGCCACCAGACACCGCTCGTCGAGGTCCGCGCCCCCGGTCAGGCGCCGGCCGTCTACGCCGGCGTCCGCCCCGAGGACGCGGCCGATCTGGTTCGGCGCCACTTCCGGCCGAAGAGCCTGCTCCGCCGGCTCCGTCTCGCGGTTGACCGCTCCCTCGACCGGCTGCTGACCGATGAGTCCTGGGAGCCGGTGACCCGCTGCGCACTCGACGTCCGTGACGGACAGGTCTGTGCCTTCCTCGGGCCGCAGCAGCACCTCGCCACCGAGCTGTGTGGCGCCCTCGGCCCCCTCGACCTGGGCGACTATGTTGCGCACGACGGGTTCGCCGCGCTGCGCACCTGTCTCACCGAACAGACCCCCGAGCAGGTCATCGCCGCGGTCTCCGACTCCGGCCTGCGAGGACGTGGGGGCGCCGGGTTCCCCACCGGCCGCAAGTGGGACCTCGTGCGCGCCGCGCCCGCCGACCGCCGCTACGTGGTCTGCAACGGTGATGAAGGCGACCCCGGAGCCTTCATGGATCGCATGTTGCTCGAGTCCTACCCACTGCGGGTGCTCGAGGGTCTCGCCATCGCCGCCTACGCGGTGGGCGCCACAGAGGGTATCCTCTACATCCGGGCCGAGTACCCCCTCGCCGTCCGCCGCGTCCGTGAGGCCATTGCGCGCGCGACGCAGTCGGGGTTCCTCGGTGAGCGGATCCTCGGCACCGACTTCAGCCTCCACCTCCGCGTCATGCAGGGCGCGGGGGCGTTCGTGTGTGGGGAGGAGACGGGCCTGTTGGCCTCGCTCGAGGGGCGCCGCGGCACTCCGCGCCTACGTCCCCCCTACCCCGCCCAGGAGGGCCTGTGGGGCAAGCCCACCTGTGTCAACAACGTCGAGACGCTCGCGCTCGTGCCGTGGATCATCCGCCACGGCCCCGCCGACTTCGCCGCCCTCGGTACCGCGCACAGCAAGGGCACGAAGGTGTTCTCGCTCACCGGCAAGGTGCAACGCGGCGGGCTCATCGAGGTCCCGATGGGGGTGACGATCCGGGAGATCGTCGAGGACATCGGCGGTGGCGTGGCCGAGGGCCGCACCTTCAAGTCCGTCCAGATCGGTGGCCCCTCCGGCGGCTGTATCCCCGCACAGCTCGCCGATATCCCCGTCGACTACGAGGCACTGACGGCCGCGGGCGCGATCATGGGTTCGGGCGGCCTGGTCGTCATGGACGACCGCGACTGCATGGTCGATGTCGCCCGCTACTTCCTCGAGTTCACCCAGCGCGAGTCGTGCGGCAAGTGCACGCCGTGCCGGATCGGCACCCGCAAGCTGCTCGACATCCTCGAGCGCATCTGCGCGGGCCACGGCCGGCACGCCGACCTCGACAAGCTCGAGGAGCTGGCCCACATGGTGCGCACCACCAGCCTGTGCGCCCTCGGCCAGACCGCGCCGAACCCCGTCCTGTCAACACTGCGCTACTTCCGTGAGGAATACGAGGCCCACCTCGCCGGCCACTGCCCGGCCGGCAAGTGCCGCGCACTCATCACCTACGAGATCACGCGCGAGTGCATCGGCTGCACCCGCTGCGCCCGCCAGTGCCCGGCGGACGCCATCGCCGCCACGCCCTATCAGCAGCACCGCATCGATACCGACAAGTGCATCCGCTGCGACACCTGTCGCCAGACATGTCCGGTCGACGCTGTCAGGGTCCACTAACGGGAACCACTACACCATGCCCACAATCACCATCGACGGTCGCGAGGTTGAGGTCCCCGCCGGGGCCACGGTGCTCGACGCCGCCCGCAAGCTGGGGATCGAGATCCCCACCCTCTGCAGCGCCGCGGGCTGCACGCCCGAGACCTCCTGCCTGGTGTGCGTCGTGCGCATCAACGGCTCGCCACGGCTCGTGCCCGCCTGCGCGACCCAGGCAGTCGACGGGATGGTGGTCGCCAGTGAGACCCCGGAGGTGCGGGACGCACGGCGCACCGCGCTGGAGCTCTTGCTCGGCGATCACCTGGGCGACTGCGTCGGCCCCTGCCAGAGTGTCTGTCCGGCTCACCTCGATATCCCCGCGATGCTCCGCCTCATCGCCGCCGGGCGCATGGCGGAGGCCGTCGCGGTGGTCAAGGCGACCATTCCGCTCCCCGCGATCCTGGGCCGCATCTGCCCGGAGCTGTGTGAGCGCGGCTGCCGGCGCGGCCAGCTCGACAGTCCCGTCTCCATCCGGCTCCTCAAGCGCATCGTCGGTGACTATGACCTCGCCTGCGAACAGCCCTATGCGCCCCCCTGTGCCCCGCCGACGGGGCGGCGCGTCGCCATCATCGGTGCCGGCCCCGCGGGACTGTCGGCGGCCTACTACCTGACACAGGCCGGGCACGCCTGCACGCTCCTCGATGATCGTCCGCTGCCGGGCGGCACACTGCGCTACGGCGTGCCCGCAGACATGCTCCCCCGGGCGGTGCTGGACGCCGAGATCAGCCGCGTGCTCGCCCTCGGCATCGTGCTACACCCGGGCGTTCGAGTCGGGGTCGACCTCCCGCTGGCCGCCCTCGTCCGCGAGCATGACGCAGTGCTGGTGGCGTCGGGGAGCATCATGGAGGACCCCACCGGCACGCTCGGGCTGCCGGTCGCGGGGAAGGGGCTCGCGGCGGACCGCCATACCGGGCTGGCGTCCGAGGCCGGCGTGTTCGTCGCCGGCTCCGCATTGGCACCCTCGCGCCATGCCATCCATGCAGTCGCCGGAGGGCACCGCGCCGCCGTCGCCATCGGCCAGTACCTGGCCCGCCGGCCGATCGTCGGCATCACCCATCCGTGCAACGTGCACATGCCCCCCCTCGAGCCCGCCGCGCTGGAGTGCTTCGCCGACGAGACACCGCGGCACGCGCGAGTGGCGCCCGCGGGCGGCGAGACGGCGGGCTTCACGCCAGACGAGGCCGCCCGCGAGGCCCGGCGCTGCCTCCACTGCGAGTGCGCCGCCCTCAGTGACTGTCAACTGCGGCGCTGGGCGACCGCCCTCGGCGCAAGCCCTTCCCGCTTCCGCGGTACGCAGCGCACCTTCAGCCGTGACGCGAGCCATCCGGAGGTCGTCTACGAAGCCGGCAAGTGCATTGCCTGCGGCCTGTGCGTGCAGATCGCAGCGCGCGCGGGAGTGCGGCCCGGCATGGCGTTCATCGACCGCGGCGTATCCGTCCGGGTGGGAGTGCCCTTCGGCGAGTCCGTGGCCGCGGGTCTGGGGACGGCCGCCCGAGAGTGCGCCGACGTCTGCCCCACCGGAGCGCTCACACTGCGGCGGCAGATGCGCTAGCTTGCCAGTGTGAGTCGCAGTCGCGTAGGCCGACCGTCTCGGTCGGCGGGGGGGGGCGTGTCGAGCGGGACGACGCCGCTGTTTTCTGCGCCGTTCGAAGAGAGTGTCATCCTGAGCCAGGACCGCGTAGCGGTCCGCCAGCGAAGGATCAGCATCAGCCGAAGACGCTTGTCTGCGGAATGTGATCCTTCGTCGCTGCAGCTTCTGCGAAGCCGCATGCGCTCCTCAGGATGACAGTGACCAGCAGGCGCAGTT
>CAZIWQ010000357.1:0-6701 GCA_964542355.1 uncultured Armatimonadia bacterium | reverse complement strand
CTGGGTGGTCAGCTACGGCCAACGGCCGTCTGTCGGGGGCCCGTCTCGTGAGGCCACGACCAGGCAGGTGGCCCAGCTCCCCTCACGCGGTGCGCTTGCGTTGGAGCGGATCGCGGTAGACACCGCACACGAGATCGGACACATGGTCTACAACGAGTACCTGTCTGACGCCCAGCCGGCACGTGAGCCCGCGGGCGTCGCCTCCGTTACGCCGCTGGGGGGGCAGAGGATCCTGAGTAGCTTCTACACCAAGTGCCACTCGGCGGTCGTGGGCCTCACCAGGAGCAGGATCATCGGGAGGTGGCAAGGCCAGCCGGGCGACCCGCTATCGTGCCCGGAGGACGCCTTCGCTACTGTGTCAGCCAAGCTGGGGCGTCTCGAGCAGAGCCTCGACCTCGCACGACACCTTGCGGAGGAGGCGTTCGCGGATACGTTTGCGCTGTCCCAGTTCCTTGACGAAGACTTCGCCTGCTTTGCCGCACGCCTCCTGGAGTACCTGCCGTACCATGACTGCGATCTGTCGGGCCTGCGGCTGATCCAGCGCATGTATGTGCAGTACTGCGAGCTGCCGGAGGCGGGACCCCGTGCGGGAGAGGGCCTGATTGCCGACCAGCATCTGCCCGCCGACGACCCACCGGAGCCGGCTTCGGATTGGGCGTCGCGCACTCTCGATGCGCCCCACAATCTGGCCAACAAGGGCATCTGGGACGCGTTCCAGGAACAGGTGTGCCGCATCGCGAGTGAGAAGAAGCGCCTGAGCCCGGACAGCACCATGTTCGGGGCGGCACGCGATGAGCTTGCGGGCCTCGCCGAGGCCGGCCCACTGGTGGCAGCCTGGGTCCTGGAGATGGTCGCGGAGGCGCACTCGCAGTCGCGGCATGCCATTGAGTCCCGCGACGAACAACGCGAAGCGGCGGTCGCCGCGTTCAAGGGACTCGTGGACAGGGGCCAAGGGCGCTCACCTCAGCGCGAGGACGCGCGCGTCTGCTGCTACGAGACGCTGTGGCAGTTGGCAGTCAGCCTGCTGTGCGGCCAGTACTCCCTTCAGAGGGCAGGTGACACTCCGTTTGGCTGGCAGGCGTCCCCGTGGCGCGCCCTGTACCGAGCGTTTGACCAGATGGGCGAGCCGAACTGATGCCTGCTCCGGGCTACGGAGGCGTGAGTCAGGCAGGCCCTACTGCGGAGCAGCTACCGCCACCACAAGAGACTGACGCAAACGCAGTATTCCAGACTTGACAGCCCTGCTGGTACCAGTATAAGATCGTCGACAAACGCAAGTAGCGGGAAGAAGCGCGCTTCTTGAGCGGACACTCAGAGTGCCTGGCTGTCCGCGACTCGCGCCTTCTTGCGCTGTCGGGAGGTCCCTGTCTTGCCCAGAGTGGCGGCCGTCTATGAGCGTGCTTATGCACGAGTATCGGCAGTGCTCGGCGGCGCGCCGTGCGATATCGCAGCTTCCGACAAGGCGGCCCTCTACGCAGACCTGCAGGGCATCGCCCCCTATGGCGATGGCCAGTCGACTCCTGACGAAGATCCGGCACCAGAACCCAAGCGTGGTCCTCGCGAGCAGGGACAGCGCTGAAGCCTGCATCCGGATGTCTATCGGATGCCTCGCAGCCCGCGACCGCCGCGTGACGACCTGTGTGCGTGAAGGCCGGGCGAGCGCGGGCACGGCGGATTGCCCCATGGCGGCCTGCCGCGTGACTGCGGTTCAGCCTCGGCCCTGAGTGGTGAAGCACCCCCTAACAGCCCGCAGAGGCCGTCGGCTCAGTGTGCCTCTGTGCCCCCCATAGACCCCCGCCCGACGGCGCGCTCATCATTGATGCTGTTGACACCGCGCGCTGGGCCTTCCCTACCGGCCCCCGTTCTCGCGCTGCAGCAGATTCCGCCACCCAGGGAGGAGGTCGCGCGCCGAGGCTGAAGAGTCCCCTCCCGGCCGCTGCGGCCGGGAAAAGGAGGCTCTCGCATGCATCACCGCACCGTGCTCTCGCTCATCACTCCCGTTGTTGCCGTGCTGTGGGCCACGGTGGCCTACTGCCAGGCCGTCGAACGCATCGACAAGGTCCGCGACCTGTGCCTCGAGACTCCGCTGGTGGCGGAGGGCAAGCCCACCGCTCTGATCGTCACCCCGCAGGCGCTCGAGCCACAGGCGAAGGCGCTGCAGAGCGACATCGCGCGTGTCCTCGGCGTCACGCTGCCGCTGCGGCTCGACACCGCCGTCACTGAAGACGACCTGCGGCAACAGCAGTGCCTCGCCCTCGGTAACTGCAACGACAACCGCCTACTCGGGCGCCTGTATGCGATGCGGATGGACTTCACCGACAGCATCTACCCGGGTGTCGGCAAGCCCAACAACGGCTTCGACGTGGACGACAACCACGACGGGATCCCCGACGGGTGGTCGATCACGCTGCACGATGAGACGACCCATGCGCGCGGCTACGACGCCGAGGTGTTCCGCAGCGCGCCGTACAGCGTGCGGCTGGAGGGGAAGACGGCGGCCGGCGGGGCGCGCGCGGCGCTGCATCGCCTCGTGCCGCTGCGGCCCGGGAAGTACGAGCTGGCGGTGTGGTACCGGCTCGAGCCGGGCGAGAAGGGCCGGGGGGAGCTGCTCGCCTACTTCTGCGATGCCGCCGGCAAGCTGATCGAGGGCTCCGGGACCTCCGTTGCCCTGCCGGCGGCCGCGGACTGGACGCCGGGCAAGCTGCCGTTCGAGGTCCCGGCGCAGGCGGCCTCGGCGATGTGCCTGCTCTACCTGCATGGGCCGGGCAAGGTCTGGTATGACGATGTCTCCCTGACCGCCGCCGGCAGCGCCGTGAACCTGCTCGGGGTCGGCCAGTCGGGCGCCGTCGTCCGCACCGTACACAACCCCTTTGGCTATGGCCGCAATGTCGTGGTGATCGGCGCCAGTGACGCGGCGGGCCTGACCCTCGCCCGGAGCCTGCTTGCTGAGGCGCTCACGGGGCCGACGCTGCCCCGGCTGGCGATCATCCGGGCCGGCGATACGGCGCGGGTGGGCGGGATCGTGCCCGGTCCCGGGCCGGACGAGGCGACCCGGCAGAAGATGGCCGAGTCCGCCCGGGCGCAAATCGCCACGAATGCGTTTGTGACCGTGCGCGGGGTGCTCATGAACACGCGCAGCTATGCCCGCAACTGGTGCCTCAGCGGTAGCGAGAACTGGGCACTCCTGTGCCGCGACATCTGGCGCGTGGCGATGGCCGAGCCGGACCCGAAGAACAACGTGTATGGCCCGATGGAGTGGATCTTCCAGGCCATCGAGGGCTGGGACCTCGTCGAGGAATCCCCCTCCCTGACCGACCAGGACCGGCTGGACATCACCAACCACCTGCTCAAGATCGGGGTGCGCAACGAGCAGGCCTACGGTCGCAGCGTCCAGAACGTCAAGCGCACCATCGCCGATGGCCACCAGTTGGACCAGGGGCTGTGCCTGTACATGCACGGCTTCTACTTCGACAAGTACTATCACATCAACGGCCACTGGAAGACGATGGCGCTGCCGCTGATCCAACTGGCGCAGGCGACCCCGCGCGTCCACGACTCGGTTAGCTACGGGCCGATCATCGCCTCTGATTTCATCACCGGCGAGTACTCGCTCAAGACCGGGGACATGACGTTCTTCGAGAACGGCAACTGCCGCGAGCAGGCGCGCTGGAACATGCTGTGCACCGACAACCTGGGGGCCGGCAGCCCGTTCGGTGACGACGGCGCGTGGCGCGCCGGCGTGCCTCGCGAGCTACTCGCGCGCGCCAACTGGTTCTCCCGCGACGATAGCCTCAAGTGGTTTCTGAAGGACAGCCCGCCGCTGATCGGCGGCTTCGCCAACGACCGCCCGGCGCGCAAGCCGACCGACCTGATGGGTACCGTCGCCTTCCCCCTCCACCCGAACCTCTACCAGGTTGCGTCAACCACCACGCGCGACGCCGGGAGCGGCCAGTGGAAGGCTGAGTACTGCCCCCCACAGAAGGCCTTCGATAAGCTGTGCTTCCGCAGCGACTTCGGTGAAAACGATCAGTACCTGCTGGTGGATGGGATCAGTGAGATCAGTCACGGGCACCGCGACGGGGCCTCGATCCTGCGCTTCACCGACAACGGGCGGCTGTTTCTGACGGAGGGCCACTACATCGAGACGACTCCGCGCCAGCACAATATGGTGCTGGTGGCGCGCAACGGACAGCAGTGGTCGCCGCCGCCGCTTGCCAGCCTCGAGCACCGGGCCGACCTGCCCCACACGGGCCTGGCGCAGGTGCTCACCTCCGCCTACAACGGCACCGACTGGCGACGCAGCTTCCTGTGGGCCAAGGAGCGTTTCTTCGTCGTCTTCGACGAGCTGCAGGCCCGCGAGACGGGCGACTACGATCTCGAGTGCCTGTGGCGCAGTCTGGGCCGCGCGAGCCTGGCCCCCGCCGGCCGCTTCACCGTCGACCAGGCCGGGCAGGGCTTCACTATCGAGAATACCGATGGCGCTGAATGTGTCGTCCGCGAGCAGTGGGAGGGGCAGGGGAGCAACTACTACGCCACCTACCCCTACTCCAACGACGGGCTGGTCAAGGTCTTGCGCCAGCACCGCCGCCTGCCGCTGCAGGCCGGCGGGCGCGCCGTGTTCGGCAACCTGCTCCACACCCATGAGGGTGCGCAGCCAACGCTCAGCGCGCAGCACGTGGCCGACAATGCTCTGCTCATCCACGGCGCGGAGGGCACGTGGCTCGCGGGGTATGGGAGGATCGACCTGCCGGGAGTGCTGCGCACCGATGCCGCACTATGGCTGGTAGGCGACGATGGCACGGTGTCGTACGCGGACGCCACCGAGCTCGTCCTCGGCGGCGTAGCGCAGCCGTTGGCACAGCCCTCGGCGGAGCTGCAGGTCGCCGGTGCGCGGGCCGCCCTCGCCAAGGTGCAGTCGGTCCCGGCCACCCCGGCCCTGGCCCCCACGGAGCAGGCGCCCGCACTCAAGCCCCTGTGGCAGGTCGCCCTCCCCGCCGAGGCCCGGCCGCTGAGCAGTGTCATCGACATCCGCGTCACGAGCGACCCGCCGCCGCTACCCGCCAGCACCTGGGATGCCGGCTACAAGATCGACCTGCAGTCCCTCGCGCGGAGCTGGAGCGCCCTGGTCATGTGGGAGCAGAACCAGGCGCCGACGATCACGCTCGACCTCGGGCAGCCGCGCGAGATCTCCCGCGTCGGTCTGCGCATCATGTGGACGAACAACAGCGCGCGCGGCCTGCGCTATCGCCTCGCGGAGGCGACGATTACCGCCGCGCAGACGGTCGGCGGCCCGTTCACGGAGGTCGCCCATTTCGCGGAGCAGGGCGACCACCCAATCCCCTCCTATCCGGAGTACCTGCAGGACACCCCCGGGCTGCGGGCCCGCTATGTGCGCCTGAAGGCCATCCCGCAGCCGGGGGCGGGGCTGTTCCTGCAGGGCCTGCGGCTGTGGGGCCCCACGGACCCGAGTGCTCAGCGTGATGCCCGCTATCGCCCCTACGGCACGAACACCGTCACCGCCCTCGCGGCTGCCGATCTCGACGGCCAGGCCGGCGATGAGATCGTGTACGGCACCGCCGGCGGACGCGTGGCCGTCATGGCCGAGGGCCGCCAGCTCTGGACCGCCGAGACCGGCGCCCGCGTCAACTGCGTGGCCACGGGTGACATCACCGGCGACGCCCGGCCGGAAATCCTCGTCGGCAACAACGGTAAGCAACTGCAGTGCTATGATGCCGCCGGGAAGCTCCTGTGGACGCAGAGCTTCCCGTTTTTCTGGGCCCGCGAAGGCAACATCGTCTGGGCGGCCGTGGGCGACCTCGACGCCGACGGCAAGAACGAGGTCGTCATCGCCGGCGAGAACTGGCACTACTATGCCCTCGACGGGGACGGCAAGACCATCTGGAGCTTCGAGGTACAGCATGCCGCGGTCGAGGGGGCGCTGGGGGATGTCAACGGAGACCACAAGCTCGAGGTGGTTTGCGCCGACGAGTACTACAACGGGCGCGTGCTGAGGCCGGACGGGAAGCTGCTGTACTATGTCGCGATCACGCAGCCGTACATGACGGCGGCACTGGCCGCCGACCTCACCGGCGATGGGAAGGCCGAGGCCGTCATCGGCGGCGAAGACATGCAGGCGCATGTGTGCGATGGCGCGGGGAAGGTGGTCTTCACCGCGAACGTCGGCAGTGTGGTGACCGACCTGCAGGCCCTGCCCGCGACCGGAGGCAGCCGCCTGCTGGTGGCGTCCGACGGTCTGGCGCAGAACCTGTCGTGCTACGGAGGGACGGGGGAGACGCTGTGGCGGGTGGATCTCCCCGGCTCGCCGCGACAACTGGCGGTGTGCGGCGAGACGATCGCGGCGGCCTGCGATGATGGCGTGCTGCGGCTGATCGGGAAGACTGGTAAGCTGCTGGGCCTGCTACGGTTCGCCGACCCGGTGGAGGTTGTGATCCCGGCGACGACGGCGGCCGGCACGCGGGTGGCGGTGTGTGCCAGCGGGTCGCTGGTAACGGCGGTGGCGATGCCGTAACGGGGCGGGGCTCAGCCGCGCGGGGTGCCTGTGGGAGGGCCGGATTGAAGACCGCGCCGTGTGCCGTCGCCGTGAAGGTCGAGCGTCTCGACGCCGCTGTTTTATGCGCGGTTCCGTTTGCCTGTCATCCTGAGCCAGGACCGCGTAGCGGTCCGCCAGCGAAGGATCAGCA
>CAZIWQ010000356.1:0-6727 GCA_964542355.1 uncultured Armatimonadia bacterium | reverse complement strand
AATGTGATCCTTCGTCGCTGCGGCTTCTGCGAAGCCGCACTCGCTCCTCAGGATGACGTCGGCCCGGAGGCGCGGTTCGTGTGGCCGCCGACGGGCTGGTCAGAAAGCAGCGGCGTCGTCCCGGTCGGCGGGGGGGCGTGTCGAGCGGGACGCTCGACCTACGCGGCGACCGTCCCGCTCTGCGGGGTCCGGCCCCTCCAGTCGCATGCCACGGTCACCGGCAATACGTACGGTTGTACTACCAGCCCGCGCAGCTCTCGTCTGGAGGAGACCAACGATGCCGGCGGAAAACGTGCCGTACTCGCATGATGAGCTCTTCGCGCAGGAGCCGCAGCGGGTGTTCGAGGGCCGCGGCCTGGATGAGATCGCCTTCCCGCTGGGGGGCCTCGGGACCGGAACCGTCAGCCTCGGTGGCTGGGGCCAACTGCGCGACTGGGAGATCATGAACCGCCCCGCCAAGGGGGCCACCATCCCCAACGCCTTCCTGTGTGTGCGGGTACAGGAGGGCAAGCGGCCGCCGGTCGTCAAGACGCTGCAGGGGCCGGCGGGGGGCGACTTCGCGGCCGGGGGGCACTCGGCCCGCCGTGACAGCGGCGAGGGGCTGCCCCACTTCCGCCAGTGCCGGTTTCGCGGCGCCTACCCGTTCGCCGAGGTCGACCTGGACGACCCCGACTTCCCCGTCAGTGCGCGCTTGATCGCCTTCAACCCCTTCATCCCCCTCAATGACAAGGACTCGGGGATCCCGGTGGCGATCCTGCTCTACACACTCACCAACAAGACCCGCCACAAGCTGTCGGTCTCGCTGATGGGCAATCTGACCAACATCATCGGCCCGGAGGAGGGTCGGGTCAACAAGCGCCGGTCGGCCGGCGGTCTCACGGGCCTGACGCTCGGGACGACGGCACTGCCTGCCGATGACCCCGGCTATGGCACCATGGCCCTGTGCCTCCCGGGCGATGCCACCTGGGTCTGGCCGAAGTGGCACGACTCGCGCATCCTCAAGTTCTGGGAAGCGGTGACCGGCGAGGAGGCGCTGCCACCCCGTCGCAGGGGGACCAGCGCGACCGGCACCGTCGGCACTGACCTCACGCTCGGCCCGGGTGAGTCCGCGATCGTGCCGGTGATCCTCGCCTGGAGCTTCCCCACCGTCGAGCACTGGCACCGACCGGACGCGGACACCCCGCCGGCCACCTGGCGCAACTGGTACGCCGACCAGTGGCCGGATGCCTGGGAGGCCGCCAGCTACGCCTGGAGCCACTTCGAGCGGCTCTACAACGAAACCCGGCAATTCCATGATGTCCTGTTCTCATCTACCTTGCCCTCCCACGTGCTGGACGCGGTCAGCTCGCAGCTCTCGACCCTGCGAACAAACACCTGCCTGCGGCTTCCCGATGGGACGTTCTACGGGTTCGAGGGCTGCAGCGACCGCGCGGGCTGTTGCGAGGGCTCCTGCACGCATGTGTGGAACTACGCCCAGGCCCTCCCCTACCTGTTCCCCGCCCTCCAGCGCTCGATGCGCGACGCCGACTGGGAGCACTGCCTGCTCGACGACGGCTTCGTGTGTTTCCGCATGCCGCTGCCGCTGGGCACGCGCGGCGGCACCGGGTTCCATCCGGCGGCCGACGGGCAGATGGGCACGGTGATCCAGGTGTATCGCGAGTGGCTGCTCTCCGGCGACGACGAGTGGCTGCGGCGCATCTGGCCCCGCACGCGTCGCGCCCTCGAGTTCGCCTGGAAGTACTGGGACGCCGACCGCGACGGCATCATGGAGGGCATGCAGCACAACACCTATGACATGGAGTTCTACGGCGCCAACACGATGATGGGGAGCCTGTACCTCGGGGCCCTGCGGGCCGCGGAAGAGCTGGCACGGCACCTCGGCGAGACGGAGCGGGCCGCCGAATACCGCCGACTGTTCGAGCACGGCTCGCAACAGTCCGATGCAACCCTGTTCAACGGGGAATACTACGAGCAGATCGTGAACCCACGCGCCCACGAGCCGTGGCCGGAGAACCTGCGCCAACTCGCCGAGAACCACGGCAAGGATGACCGGTTCACGACCTGGCCGCGGTGGCAGTTCGGCACAGGCTGCCTGTCCGACCAGTTGCTCGGAGAGTGGTACGCCCAGATGCTGGGGCTCGGCCACCTCTATCAGCACTCACATGTCCGCAAGGCGCTGCAGTCGATCTTCCGCTACAACTGGAAGCCTGATCTCACTGACCACTTCTGCTCGCTGCGGATCTATGCCGTCAATGAGGAAGCGGGGCTCGCCATCGCGACGTGGCCGCGCGGCGAGCGTCCCGGCTATGCGTTCTGGTTTGCCGACGAGGTCTGGTGCGGAATCGAGTATCAGGTGGCCAGCCACCTGATCTACGAGGGCTTTGTCGAGGAGGGGCTCGCGATCGTCAAGGGCGTGCGCGACCGCCATACCGGCGAGCGCCGCAACCCGTGGGACGAGTTCGAGTGCGGCCACCACTACGCGCGCTCGATGGCCAGCTATGCGCTGCTCACCGCGCTCAGTGGCTTCTCCTACTCGGCCCCCGAGCGGCGGATCGGGTTTGCCCCGCGCGTACAGCCGGACGACTTCGCGACGTTCTTTGGCGTGGCGTCCGGCTGGGGCTCCTACACCCAGCGGCTCACCGCGGGGCAGGCGCAGGTTTCGCTCACGCTGGTACACGGGACCCTCGCGCTAGAGACGATCACAGTGGCGGCCGGGCCGGGCACCACGATCACCGCGCGGCTGGGCGGCAAGCGGCTGGCGGCCCGGCTGCGTAACCACGGCACCGGCGTCGCCGTCGTGCTCGACCAGCCGGTCACGATCGAGCAGGGCCAGACACTCAAGCTGGAGCTGGCATGAGGCCGTGAACCGTCGGTCACAGCCGCCCGGGGGAGCGAAGGTCCGGGTGCCGGCCATGCGGAAACGTCTCTCTGCCAGCGACCACAGGAGTCGCCCGGGATGGCTATGACGACCCTCGTTTCCATCGAGCTGACCTGCCCCGTGTGCGCGACGCGCTTCACGAGCCAACGCATCGTCTCGATGCACAGCATTGGGCAGGATACCGACTTCCGGCCCCACTCCGGCGGTGTCGACCCCCAGCCCCACTACGTGCACGCCTGCCCGAAGTGCATGTTCGCGGCGTTTGAGCTGGACTATCAGACGCTGCAGGACCCGGTGCGCGAGTTTGTGATGCGGCTGGGCCACCGGCCGGACCAGGTGCTGCTCGACCAGGACCGGATCGACCTGTCGGGCTCCACCAAGTACCTGCTCGCGGCACGCTGCTACTCGCACGACTCGCGCGCCAGCGACCTGCGCCTGGCCGACCTGTACCTGCGGGCCTCGTGGTGCGCACGCCAGGAGAACCTCGTCGAGCGCGAACACGAGGCCCAGTGTCAGGCGGCGCTGCTGTTCGAGAAGGCGCTCGAGGTCGGCGAAGTGGCCGACGACCAGCTCAAGACCATCCTGTACCTGCTGGGCGAGCTCTACCGTCGCGTCGGTCGCTACGAGCTGGCAACCGCACTCTTCGACAAGGCCTTCGCCATCCTCGGTGAGGATGACAGTGAGGACTCCGACGAGCGCCTGGCTCTGCTCATCCAGCGCCAGCGCGCCGCCGCCACCGTCGGCTCGTGCGAGAACATGGTCATTGAGGCCGGCTGATACCCATGCTGACAGACTACGACTTCCAGGCCCACAACGCCGAGATGCAGCAGGTGTGGGATCAGTTCCGCGCCGGCACACCCTCCCGCGTCCCGATGACCCTCGGGATCGCCTCGCGCTTCACGATCCTCAACCCGGACGCCAATCCCCGCGGGATCACCTATGAAGACTACTTCACCGACCCGGACGTGATGTTCGAGCACCAGCTCCAACACCACTACTGGGTCCGCCACCACCTGCTCTACGACGCCGAGCTGGGGTTGCCGGAGAAGTGGAGCGTGAACGTCGATCTCCAGAACAGCTACGAGCAGCTCTGGTATGGAGCGGCCCTGCGGTTCATTGAGGGCGACGTCCCCGACACCCCTCCCTGTATCAGTGACGAGCACAAGTGGGACTTCATCGCCCAGGGCCCGCCAGACCCCTTCAGCGGCTGGCTGGGCCGCGCGTGGGAGTACTACGAGGCCTTCCGCGAGAAGGCCAAGGGCTACGAGTTCCACGGCCGCCCCGTGACCGTCGGCGGGCCGCCCGGCTGCGGGACCGATGGTACCTTCACCATCGCCTGCTCCCTGCGGGGGCCCACCGAGCTGTGCCTGGACATGTATGAGGACCCCGAGTTCTACCACGCCCTGATGAACCTGATCGTCGAGGCCACCATCGCCCGCATCTACGCCTACCGCGAGCGGCTCGGCCATCCCCGCGAGACGAAGGTGTGGGGCTTTGCCGATGACAGCATCCAGCTCGTCTCGCCACGCACCTATCGCGAGCTGATCCTGCCGTACCACCAGCGCCTGTTCTCCGAGTTTGGTGCCGATGGTCCGAACTCCATCCATCTGTGCGGCGATGCCACCCACCTGTTCAAGACGATCCGTGACGAGCTCCACGTGACGAGCTTTGACACCGGGTTCCCGGTCGATCACGGGTGGCTGCGGCGCGAGCTGGGACCGGAGGTCACGATCTACGGCGGGCCGCACGTGGAGCTCTTGCGTAGTGGCACACCGGCCCGGGTGCGAGAGGAGGCGAGGCGCATCCTGCAGTCCGGCGTCATGGAGGGCGGCAAGTTCGTACTGCGCGAAGGCAATAACCTCGCCCCCGGCACACCCCTCGCGAACGTCGCCGCGATGTATGAGGCGTGCAAGGAGTTCGGCCGCTACACCTGAGCCCGCACCCCGCCCTCGGCAGACGGCGAACGATTCCGGCTACGAACAGGATGAGCAGGATGATACGGCGGACAGGATAACGGCAGGGCTGTCCGCCGTTTCCGTCATCCTGTTCCTCCTGTCCATCCTGTTTGCCGCCGTTCCCGCGTCGTTCGCCGTCGCCGTTCCCCGGGCTAGACCTGCAGCGTCGTGCGCTCCCCCTGGATGTCGTGGCCGGCCACGGTGATGCGGCAGATACCCTGAGCGGCGTCGTAGTCCACCCGCTCCACCCGCACTCGCGGGTTGCCACTCCGGGCATGCCCGGGCGCGCGTCCCAGGAGCAGCTCGAGTGTCTGGCGACCATACACCTCGCAGGCCACGCTCGTCACTTCCTCCGTGTCCGTCAGGCCCACGACGTTGCACGTGCCGGAGCGCAATACGACCGGCGTGAGTGGACGCGCTCCCCTCACGATGCGCACCCGCGCGCGTGTGCTCCCCAGGCCCGTCAGCCCGAGCAGCGTGTAGCCGGCGCGCTGTCCGTAGCCGACCGCGGTCAACTCTCCCGCCGCGACGGCCGCGATGTGTTCGCCCGGCGGCAGCCGGCACTTGAGCCACAGGGGAGCGTCGCGCGCCGTGTCCCACGCAGGCGCGGGGACCGCGGTCGCGTCGAGTGTCACCGTGTCCCCCTCCTGCGCAAGCGTCACGAACGTGTGCCACACCCACTGCGCGAAGCACTCGGCGGAGTTGGCCGCCAGCATCATCTCCGGCTGCTCATCGATAGCGGCGAGGGCGCCAGCCCAGTGGCTCACCGACTGCTCGTTGTCGTCCGGGTCCGGCATCAGGATGTTCGGCCAGTGGATGCCACAGATCCAGTTGCGGGTTAGCGCCGCGGGCACAGTGTCGAAGACGTTGTACGGGACACCATTGCCGCCGCGATCGATGACAACGACGCCGTGATCATACCCGCCGTCGGGAGCCGCGAGGGCACTGACCTGCCGGAACCCTCCGGCGAACGGCGTCGACACACGCCGCACCCCGGCGGTCCGCAACAGCGCGCCGGTGGACTCAGCGTCCTGGTCATCGAAGTAGTAGTTGAAGGCGCACGGCACAGCGCTCGGGGGGAATCGGTGTCCGGCGTCCGGCCCGAGGCCGTGTTGGTCGAGCAGGCGGCCGAACACCGTCAGGTGCTGTCGCAGTGCCTCCCACGGCCAGCGCTGGTTGTCGGCGGCCCCGTACCATTCGGCGCGAGTCCGCACGCCTCCCTCCCAGTGCTCGTGGCCGACACCGTGGAGGGCCAGCTCGACGTTGGCGGCGCGGCGGCGAAACACCCCTGCGGCCTCGTCGCACCACGGCCCTCCCCGGGCGCTGTTGTCCCAGGCGGCCCCGGCCGCGGTGCTGGTGGGACAGGTGGCACACACATTCTCGCGATCCCACTCGCACAGCACACAGGCCGCCTGGGGCCGCGTGTGGAGCCGCGCACCCAGCTTCGCAATGGCGTCATAGTCACACGGCTCCATCAGACGGTCGACGCCGGCGCGCCACGGCCCCCCGCTCCCGTCGAGGCTCCAGCCCTCGCGCCACCCCACGTCGTCGAGCACAAGCTGCACGGCACGCGGGACAGTCACACTGCATGACATTCGGGTCGCCTCCCGGGAATTCCGTGAGCGTCGCGTCGCGGCCTCGCAACGGTTCCTCCGCCGCCGTCCCCAGGTTCGCTGTCTCCGGGGCCCCCGACCTCCGTGCCCCGGCAACAGGGAGTGCGACCGCGCCGACTAGCGCACTGAGTCTCGTCTACCTGGCAGGCAGACTGGGGGCCGCGCCTCGCTCCATCCGATGGCGCCCCCCCACGCAGGCCGCGCCCGTGGGGCACACGACATCGCCGCTACGCAAGTAGCTTGCAGTGCCCGCCCCCCGGTGATATACTATCTACCTGTTT
>CAZIWQ010000355.1:0-6742 GCA_964542355.1 uncultured Armatimonadia bacterium | reverse complement strand
ACGACGAACGGCAACGACGAACGGCAACGACGAACGGCAACGACGAACGGCAACGGCGGCAGGCTCGGAAGCCTGCCCCATACAACGGCGAGGCCGGCCAGCTCCCACGACAGGCAGCCGGGGTGCTGAGGCCGGCCGCACGCACGAAGGAGCCGAACCAGATGAGCCCCTCAGAGAGCAAGGCACCAGAGAAGCAGCCCTGGCGTGACCCGCGCTGCACAGCCCTCGCGACTGACAAGCTCGGACCATTCGCTGTGCTTGGAGATGGTAGCCTCCTCGTCGTGGCAGGCCACGCCACCATGGTCAGCGATGACGATGGCCGAACCTGGTCAGAGCCCCGCGCGATCGGCGACGCGGCCGGGGACGGGAAGAGCGGTGGCGTGCTGCTGCGCACCCGCGACGGTGTCCTCGTCTACGTCTACATGGACATGGAGACCTACAAGTGGGAATGGGATAACACTACGCACGAGGCGGCCCCGGATGTCCGCCTCGATGTCTGGGCGATCCGTAGCCTGGACGAGGGCCGGACCTGGGTGGACAACCAACGACTGCTCGCCGGCTACTGCGGGGCCCTCATCAACATCATCGAGACCCGGAGCGGCCACATCGTCGTCCCGGTGCAAGAGCTGGTCCGCGAGCCCAGTCGGCATGAGATGCGCACCCGTGTCTCCGCCGACGGGGGCAAGACATGGCAGCGGAGCAATCTCATCGACCTCGGTGGCCACGGCCACCACGATGGTGCCATGGAAGCCGTCGTGGCCGAGCTCGGCGATGGCCGGCTCTGGCTGCTGCTCCGCACCAACTGGGACCGGTTCTGGGAGGCCTTCTCCTCGGACAACGGTCTCTCGTGGCGGGTGATCCATCCCGGCGACATCGACGCGAGCAGCGCCCCGGGGTATCTGACGCGTCTCGCCAGCGGTCGCCTGGTGCTGGTGTGGAACCGCCTCTACCCGGAGGGCCGGACCGACTTCCCGCGGCAGGGGGCGGACGGTAACCTCTGCGAGGTGCCGGCCAGTTGGCACCGCGAGGAGCTCGCGATCGCCTTCACGGAGGATGATGGCACGACGTGGACACCGCCGGCCGTGATGGCGCGGGACCCCGGCGGGCTGTCCTATCCGTACGTGTTCGAGCGGCGCCCGGGCGAACTGTGGGTCACCACCATGTTCCAGGGCAAGCTCCGGGTGAGCCTGCAGGAAGCGGACTTCGTGGGCTGAGCGCGACGCTCGCGGTCCCGGGGAACGGCCACAGACCCCCCACGGAGCGGTGGTACCCGTGATACTTAGGCTGCTCAATCTTGCGGTCATACTGGCGGTCTCGCTTCCGGTCCTCGCCGCCGACAACGCCCCGGATGACCCCGAGTGGGGGATGTTCCGCCACGACACGTGGCTCTCCGGTCACAGCCCGCTGCCGGGCGCGGTGCGCGATCCGCGTCTGCTGGCGCGCTGCGACTTGCGGGCCTGGGACAATCTGCTCACCGCCGGGTTCGGCGCCTCGGCCGGGCCGACCGTGGTGCTGCGGTCGGAGGCGTTCGAGCCGGGTTACCTCGCCACCCACCAGGCCGCGTGGCACGCCGGGCCGCTCATGCTCGACCTGGCCGGCGACGGCAAGCTCACCCCTGTCACCGAGGCGAACTACACGCGCTACGCCCGCCTTCTGCCGGGCGCGAAGGGCCTGCAGAAGATCCACAATGACGACTACTTCGGCACCGGCGTCGCCGACAAGCGCAAGCTCTATGCATACACCTTCGAGCCGGGCGCCGCCGCGCCGAAGCTGCTGTGGGAGAGCGGGCCGTGGGGCGAGCTCGAAGGCACGACGCTGCTCGTGGTGGACGTCGACAACGATGGGCAAGTCGACATTGTCGGCAACACCTGGGGCCGGCTGTTCGTATGGGATGCGCTCACCGGCCAACAGAAGATGTTCCTCCGCTGGCACCCGGCGATGCGCGACTACGGCTGGTTCGCGGCCGTGAAGCTCCAACCCACCGACCCCTACCCGCAGTTCATTGTGGTCGCGGATTTCGTGACCCACATCGGCATGATCCGCAATGACGGCAAGCAGCTTTCCGTCGGCTGGCGCAAGCCAATCGAGGAGGTGCTCGGGGAGCAGAAGAAGGGCTGCCGCCCGCTGGTCAACTCCGCCCTCGATGTCGACACCGATGGCGCGATGGAGGTCGTTGCCAACATCTTCAATGACACGGGCGATGACCGCTGGCACTTCGTGGTGCTGGATGCGGCCACCGGCCAGGTCGAGACGGACCACGCGGGCAGCTTCGTCTATGCGGCTGAGGACATCACCGGGGACGGGCGGCCGGAGCTGTTCTGCGGGGACACGCAGGCCGGCCTGCTGTGCGACCCGACGCGGCTGTCAGTCGCCGAGGTCCGCGACGGCAAGCTCGCCGTGGAGCTGACCGTGCCGGAGCCGGGCATGTGGGAGCTGTCGCGGGTGCGGCAGTTGCCGCTCGACGTCGACACGATGGCGGCGCAAGGGCGGCGCACCGTGCGGCTGGCCGACGTGGATGGCGACGGCTACCGGGAGTGCTTCGTCCGTACCGCCACCGGGCTGGCTGTCTATGGCCGCACGGCGCAGGGGCTGGGGAGCAAGGGGCTGATTGCCGGGCCCGGTCTGTCCGTCCTCGGCAGTCAGCCGGCAGCCACCGGGCCGGCTGAGGACCTACTCGTCCGCGCCGCCATCGCGGCGGGACAGCCCGCGCAGGCCACGCTGGCCGGTGGCCGGCTACAGCTCGTGTCATGTGCCGCGCGTGGCGGACCGATCGGCCCGCCCGTCATCGCACAACTGGCAGGCACTCAGGGCGCTTCCATCTGCCTCGAGGACGCGCTGGAGCGGATCGTCTGCTTGCAGATGCCGGCGACGGCAGAGGGCTCCCGTCCGCCGCCGGCGGACAGCGTGCGTCTCACCCAACTGTGGGCCGCCGCCGGGCGCAGCATCAGCCCTGACCGGTCGAACAGCTACGGCGTCGTGACGGCCGACCTGGATGGGGTACCCGGTAAGGAAGTCATCTACGGCCGGGCGGCCGCCGATGGCAGTGCGGAGATCGTCGCCGTACGTGGCGATGGCACGCCGCGGTGGACGCATGCGTTCCCGCGCTTCTGCGGCCGTGTGCCGGACTGGAACTTCAACGGTCTGACCCACTGGACGGTGGGGCGCTTCACGGGGCGAGCTGCGTGCGACGTTAGTGTGTCCCTGCGGCGGGGCAACATGCACACTGATGAGACGCACCTGCTGGACGGAGGCACCGGGCGCGAAGTCTGGGTCGGGATCAGCGCGGCCGCCGATCCCTCGTCGGACCGCCGACGAGGCTTCGGCGGAGCGGTGACCTCCGCCTACGACTGCGATGGTGACGGCGGCGAGGACATCCTGTGCGCCTATCCCGATGAGTTCTACGTCGCCTCGGGGAAGACGGGCAAGCTGTTACGGCAAAAGTGGGCCCTGGAGGTCTTCCCCGGCGGCTGGCTGGCGTACGCGATCCCGCTGCTGGGGCGCTTCCTGCCCGACGGGGGCGTGGCGGCGATGTGGACGCAGGGCGGCTATCGACGCGGGGTCATGACGCTGCAGGGCGAGAAGGTGTGGAGCTTCGACTACATGGACGGGTATGGCCCGCTGCCGGGGATCGGGGACGTGGACGGGGACGGTAAGCTCGAGGGGCTGAGTGTGAAGAACAAGCTCACGACCTGCTATGACATGGCCACGGGCAAGGTGCGCTGGACGATCCCTGATCTCGCGCAGACGAGCGATGCGGTGACCTGTGACATCAACGGCGATGGGCGCGATGAGTTCCTCTTTGGCGGTGGCAGCAAGCTCGTGGCGCTGGGCGCAGCGGAGGGCAAGCCCAACGTGATATGGGCGTTGCCGCTGAACGCGAGCGTAGCTTCACCCGCCGTGGCGGACGTGGACGGCGACGGGAAGGCCGAGGTGGTGTTCATGACACGCGATGGGTGGGTGAACGTGGTGGGGTGACGGCCGTTCCCGGGGCAGGTCCCGCGCCGTATCCGGCAGAAGACAGCAGGGAGACCGTTCGCCCCACAAGGAGCGGCCGAAAAGCCGTACTGCGGCCGCGACGCCGCGCTCAGAGGCCTGCAGAAGCCACCCACAGCCGTCTCGATCACGATCCCGCGGATGCCCGGAGGCCCCCCCATGCACCGCCGCCGTCTGAGCCTGCTGCTATCCCTCGTCGTAGTGGGTCTTTGCTCCCTCCCGATTGCCGCCGCCGCACCAGCCCCCCTCATGCTGCACGTCTCCCCGCAGGGGGATGACACCTGGTCGGGGAGGCTGGCGAGCGCGAACCCGGCCCGGACCGATGGCCCGCTCGCGACCCTCGCTGGCGCGCGCGACGCCATCCGCAAGCTCAAGGCCGGCGGGGCGCTGAGTGCACCCATCGAGGTGCGCATCCAGGGTGGCGCCTACCGGCCGCAGGCCATGCTGACCCTCGGGCCGGAGGATTCCGGGACGCGCGAGTGCCCGATCGCCTACCTCGCCGCCCCGGGGGCGACGCCGATCCTCAGCGGCGGTGTCCCCGTCACCGGGTTCAAGCCGTGGCGGGGCGAGATCCTGTGTGCCGATCTGCCCGCCGGCCTGCCGGCCGACACGTACTTCCGCTCCCTGTTCGTGGACGGAGAGCGGATGATCCGCGCGCGCTACCCCAACTACGTCCCGGCCGAGCCGTATCGTCAGGGCTTCCTCTACATCCGGCCCGACTGCTTCGGCGAGGCCGTGGGCGCCATGCACAACGGGGGCGACTGGCTGGAGTGGGAGGCCGAGCTGCCGGCCGCCGGCGAGTACCAGGTCTGGCTGCTGTACGCCCACGGGATGAAGCAGCTCAACCGCGAGGACATGGCGGGGCAGACCAGCCTCGCGGTCGATGGCGGGGCCAAGACTGCGCTCATGAACCTGCCCGATAGCGGCGGGTGGCGCAACTTCCGGTGGTCGAACACGGCCACAGTGTCCTTCACCGCCGGCAAGCATGTCTTGCGTTGGACCAACGACAAGGGCGGTGGGTACAACATCGATGCCATCGTGCTGACGGACGACCCCGAGTGGCGACCCGACGGCTGGAAGCGCCCGCCCGTGGCCGCGGGCAAGCACATCGTCACGATCCAGGGTGAGGCCTATCGCGCCTGCCAGGGGCTCCAGATCGTCAAGTGCGGGGGCCTGAGTGCCGCCAGCAAGACCGAGTTCCCGTTCATGCCGGGAACGGCGAAGCAAGCCTGGGGCGCCGAGCCGGATGCCGAGGTACACGTGTGGCCCTCCTCCGCCAACTCCTGTCGCGCCTTCAACGAGGTAACGAAGCTGGAGCGGGTCGACGAAGCCGCCGGCACGATCACGATCGGCGGCAAGGAGGCGGCGACGGAGGTCTGCAGCGGTGACCGCTACTTCGTCGAGAACCTCCTCGCCGAGCTCGACAGCCCGGGTGAGTGGTACCTCGACCGGGCCGCCCGCAAGCTGTACCTGTGGCCCCGGACGCGGTTGACCGCGACCTCGCAGGTCATTGCACCGCGCCTCACGCGCCTCGTGGAGCTGCGGGGGACACCGGAGCAGCCGGTGCAGTTCGTGCGGCTGGCGGGCCTCACATTGCAGGAGACCGACTACACCCCCAATGATGGCTTCATCATGTATGGCCGCAGCCTCGACGGTGTCATCACGCTAGGCAACACGGTCGGGGTGAGCATCGAGGACTGCGTGCTCCAGAACATCGGCAAGGCCGCCATCTACAGCGATGGGGACCGCAACAACCGCTTCGTCGGCAACGAGATCCGCTCCGGGGCCGAGGGCGGCATCTACCTCGGTCACTCCCGCGAGGGCACCGTGATCGGCGACAACCACATCCACCACATGGGCTGGGTCTACAAGCATGTCGCCGGTGTCTCGACACGCGATGAGGTGCATGGGGCCGTGATCGCGCACAACCTGGTGCACGAGATGCCGCGCTGGGGGATCAGCGTCGGCCACACCTCCAGCAGCGACAATGTGGTGGAGTACAACCACATCCACCACGTGAACAACGAGAGCTACGACACCGGCGGCCTCGAGGTCACCCAGCAGACGCGCGACCACCGCTCGGGCAGCACCTTCCGCTACAACCTGATCCACGATACCGGCGGGTACTCCTCGATGATGGGGCAGGACATGTGGAACTCGTGGGGGATCTACCTGGACTCGTTCGCCGGCGGCTTCACCGTCCACGGCAACGTCGTCTACAACACCGCCGACGGTGGCCTGATGATCCAGGGCGGCAAGGACAACAAGGCCTTCAACAACATCTTCGTCGACAACGGCTCGCGGCGGCAGCTCCTCATCTCCAACTTCCAGTTCAACTCCACCGGCACCGAGTTCCACCACAACATCGTCGCCTACTCCGATCCGGCGGGGGTGCTGATCTACTGCGGCCGCAAGGTGCCGGAGTCGCTCGCCCGCTGGGACCAGAACCTGTACTGGCAGAGCAGCGGAGGGCCGATCAAGGTGTTCCTCCCGGGCGACATGCCATACGCCCAGTGGTTCCGCCCGCTCGAGGCCTGGCAGGCGTTGGGGTTCGACAAGGGGAGCGTGGTCGCGGACCCGCTGTTTGTCGACGCGAAGGCGCATGACTACCGTCTCCGCCCCGAGTCGCCGGCGTTCAAGCTGGGGTTCGAGGCGATCGACCTGAGCACGGTGGGGCCACGGAAGCGGTGAGGGGGGAGCGTAGGAGCGTAGGAGCGTAGGAGCGTAGGAGCGTAGGAGCGTAGGAGCG
>CAZIWQ010000354.1:0-6752 GCA_964542355.1 uncultured Armatimonadia bacterium | reverse complement strand
GGAGATGGGTCGGGCCGCCCTGACCCCCGGCAGACGCCGGGGGCTGGGAGGTCCTGCCCTGCGGGACCATTCGTCCTTCGGACGACGGCCCCCCCCTGCGCCGAGGGCGCATGGCCACTGGCCGCCAGCCGTGCCGTCTGCCGTCTGTAGGCGCGGCCCGTACCGCGCCGCCGTTGTCGTCTGCCGTTGGGGCGGACACGTTCGCCGTGAAGCCCCCGAACGGGGGGCTTGGGCGGCGTCGACGGTGACAGACCAGCCGAGCCGCGCACGTCAGGAAGCGGAGACGTTGGTTGGGCGTTGCGTCCCGCTTCGCACCGTACCCCGTGAGCCGCGTCGGCTCAGGGGGCCGGGGCAGCCCGGCGGGGGGGAGCAAGGAGGTCAAAGCGTGCGGGGTCTTTGTCGAGCGGGACGCTCGACCTACGCGGCGACCGTCCCACCTGGTGGGCGCCCCCTGACGCTCACGCAAACTGCGGCAGGTGCTCGCGGTGAGCGGCGATCAGGTCGTCCGCCAGCGACTGTGCCGACCTCAGGTCCGCCACGCACCGGTCGTACAACAGCGCCTGTACCACCAGGTCACGGTCGCCCGCGAGCGCCGCTTCCACCGTCAGCTCCACGCCGGAGAGCGCCTCCGTCGTCCACGCCGCAACCGCCGGCGGGACGGGCGGCAACGCCAGCGGCAGGCAGCCCGCCCGCGAGGCAATCACCGGCATCTCCAGCACAAAATCGCGCGGGATGCCGGCGACCGTCTGGTTGGGCACATTCATCGGGAAGATCGCCTGGGCATCACTCAAGAGCGAAACCACGATGGGCACCAGGGCCTCGTGCTCGCCCAGGTTGCGCTCGAACAGGCTCTGCTCCAGCGGCTCCTCGCCGCGCGACTGCCGCGCCATGTGCTCGTAGCGCGCATCACCGCCGTGGATTACGTCGAGGATGTTCATCACGTCCACGCCGAGACGCTTCCCGTAGTAGTCACCGGCGGCGAAGCGCTCGGAGAAGAACTCACTCACATGGCGGTCCAGCACCGCCGGGAAGGCCCCATAGGTCCGGTACAGCTCCCATGAGAACGGGTTGTCCTCGGCGGAGAGCGTCGCGCACCGGGCATCCACCAGCGGCCACAGGTCTTCCCCGCCACGGGTGAAGTGGGTGATCCACGTCAGGTGGTTCATCCCCACGTAGAGCGACGAGATCTCCGCATAGGGGACCTCAATCAGGTTGCACAGGTAGCGCAGGGTGCCCTGCACGCCATGGCACAGCCCCACGACACGGGCGGCGGTGGCCTTGTTGATCGCGCGGCAGATCGCGGCCATCGGGTTGGCATAGTTGAAGAAGTAGGCCCCGGGACACAGCCGGTGCACGTCACGGGCGATGTCGACCATGGCGGGGATCTGGCGGAGGGCCCGTGAGATGCCGCCCGCCCCCACGGTGTCGGCCACCGGCTGCCAGATGCCGTGGTTGCGCGGCACGACGACATCGGCCTCCCACCCTTTGCGGCCACCGACGGCGATGGTGGTGACGACCACATCGGCGCCCGGCAAGACCTCCGTCCGCTCGGTCGAGGCTTGGACCTTGACCTGGGCCTGCTTCTTCTGTACCATCCTCTCGACCAGGCCCCGGGCCACGGCCAGGGCCTGCGCGTCGATGTCGACCAGCCCGATGGTCCACTCGGCCTGGATGCCCGAGCTGAGGAAGTCGGCGACCAGGCCGACGGTGAAGGACGCACTGCCGGCACCGATCAGGACGATCTTGCGCTGTTCCATAGAGGCCCTCCCGCTCGTAGTGCAGTGTACGGAGCACCGAATTCCCCGGCCGGTTGCCGGGTTCCTCCCCGGCGCCAGGCCCGCAACGACTGCGTCCGGCCGGCCCGGCCTGGCTCCCATGCGAAGGTGATCGCTGTGCGTGCCGCCCTTGTGCTGACCCTGTGTGCCTGTGTCTCGTGCTCCCTCGCTGCCCCCCCGGGCCTCCAGGCGCTACTGACGCCCGCGTCACTGGCCGAGCCACCGGATGCCGCGATCAAGCTCGTGGGCACCACCGATCCGCAGGGCCAGGGGAAGGACTATCGCCCGCTGGCCCCCGGCGAGATCGCGACGGTGCTCACGATCAGCGGCCCGGCGGTGATCCACCGGGTCTGGTCAACCTCCGAGCTCACTGCCAAGACCCGGCTGGTGTTGCGACTGGACGGCACCGACCAGCGCGTGTGGGAGCAGGGCAAGCTCCCGGAGGGACAGGTGGCCGGCGATCCCCTGCGCGCCATGGACGGCCAGGCGTACTGCTCATATCTGCCCCTCAAGGTCGGCCATCAGGCCGAGTTCGTCGCCACCGATCTGCGGCCCGCCGGCGAGCGGGCCGCCGACGGGACGCCGGCCGCCGGGAACAAGTTCTACCAGCAGGTCGCCTACTCGCCGGGAGCAGGCGGCCTGCTCACGCCCGAGCAGGTGGACGAGGTGCGCAAGCGCCTCACCGAGATCGCCGCCAACCCGCTCGCCGGCGTCTCCGACATTGTGGTCGAGGGGAGCAGCCAGCAGCTCAAGGCCGAGACGCTGACCCTCACCGCGGGCAAGCCGGTGACCGTGAGCGGGGATGAACGCTCGTTCATTCAGGCCCTCGTCGTCGACGCCGCAGGCGTCGACTTCGCCCGCCTGCGGGCGACACGGCTGATCGTGAAGAGCGATGGCGCCGCCAAGGCCTGCATCGACGTCCCCCTCCCGTGCCTGGTGGGGTCGTACTGGGCTCCGGATGAGTTCGCCGCCCCGTTCCTGGCCGTGAAGGCCCGCAAGTTCGTGTTCCGCCTCCCGCTGCCCGTCGGCCGCGGCCTCGAGCTCGACCTCGCGCCGCTGGGAAAGGGCCCTGGCGTCACCACACTCCCGCTCACGCTCGTCAGGGGCACCGCCGCGGCGGCGATCCCCTATCGCCTGTGCGCTGAGTACCGCTCGACGGTGTCGCTGCGCGGCGAGCCGATCCACCTCGCCCAGGTGAGTGGGGAGGGTGTGTTCGTGGGCTGCACCTTCGCGGCCGACGGCCTCGCGCACCGCAAGTTCAGCTTCCTGGAAGGCAACGAGCAGATCTACGTCGACGGGGCGCCCCGACCCACCTGGGAGGGGACAGGCACGGAGGACTTCTTCAACGGAGCGTGGTACTTCAGCGCCGGGGTGAACGCGCGTCCGTTTCACGGCCTGACCCATCTGGTGGCCGGTCCCCCACCCCGCATGTCGGCCTATCGGCTGCTGTTGCCCGACCGGATCGCGTTCAAGCAGAGCCTGAAGGTGGACATGCAGCACGGCAGCCGGAACTCGGTCCCCGATACGCTCTACCAGAGCGTGTGCTTCTGGTACCAGAAGCCACCGTGCACGGTTGCCGCCGCGGTGGAGGCACCGGCGCCCACAAGCGCCAGGGGCGGCGGACCTGCGGGGGGGGCCACGCCGACGGGCGCGGACGAGGCGCGCGTCGACATCGTGACGCCGACGATCCTGGCGATCATCGTCCTCTTGGCCGCGGTGGCGACGGCGCGCTACCTGCTGCGCCGCCAGAGGTAGCCGGGTCTACTCACGAACGGCCTGGGGCTCCGCCCCAGACCCCGCTGGGGCCACGGGCCCCAGAGCCTGTCGCGGAAGTCCGGGCACGCGCCTCCCGGTCGGGCGTTGCTGCGGCGACGGCACAGGACTCCCTCTCCCACCGGGAGAGGGTCGGGGTGAGGGCGGGTGTGGTAGTGGATACCAGAGCCCTCACCCGCCCTTCGGGCGACCTCTCCCGAGGGGCAGGGAAGTCGAGGCCAAGCCGTGCAGCCCGCAAGGGGTTGTGACGGAATGCGCCCGTCGACACTGCGTGGGGCACACCGTCGCGCCGAGCAAGGGCCGAAGGGAGAAGCGCCCTGTGACTGTCCCCCGGATGTGGCGAGTGGCAACCCTTGCCGTGCTGTGCCTGGGCTGCACCGTCAGCGGCTTCGCAGACCCTCCCGCACAGGCCGCGAAGCCGGCCTTCACGCGCGGCATCGCCATCTCCGCCTCCGACATCGGCCATGACTACCCGGTGGAGGCCCTGGTGGAGTTCGTGGAGCAGGGGCACTTCGACCCCGTGGTCATCGACTGGGGCTGGGTGACCGCCCGGTGGCACAAGACGGATCCCGCCGCCGTGAACCGGCTCCGCCGCGAGTTGGTCGCGCGGGGCGTCGAGGTCCCGGCGATGTACCGCCCCTACTGGCTGGATGCCTACGAGCAGCCCGGGGTGCCGGAACAGGTCAAGCGTGACGGGTCTCCGGCCCCGCTGTGGGGGCACCGGCCCTGTTATCTGAGCCCGGAGGCGCGGCGCTGGGCGCGGAGCTGGGGGGAGAAGATCCTGCAGCAGTGCCCCGACTTCGACGAGATCATCATCTACTCGCCCATCAACCAGTGCGAATGCCCCCGCTGCCTCGCCGCTCTGGCGGCTGACCCGACGGCGCACGAGGCGGCAGCCTGGAGCTTCCTCGCCGAGGCCCGGGCGGCCTGGCGCATCCTCAAGCCGAGCGTCAAGCTCGGCGTCGTCTACTTCGCCGACCCCAAGTTCTGGCAGGTGGGGCGCGACATCGTCGATGCCGCGCGCCCCTTCCTCAGTGTCCAGGCCAGGACGGACATGCCGACCGAGGTGGCCGGTGAGGTGGCGCTGCGCGACGTGCTCAAGGACCGCCTGCGAGCTTGCACCGCCAAGATCCTGTGGGACACCAAGGATAAGGTGCCCACGGACAAGCTGGCGGAGCTGGATCGTCTCGCCCGCGCCAACGACCTGCCCTACTACCTGTGGTCGTTCGATACCGCGTTCCTGTCGCAGCAGTGCGACCCGCAGGTGGCTGCACAGTCGCTCGGCCTGGACTGGGGGGCGCTGCGCCCCTCACTCCGGCGGATGGGGCTCAAGGAGGGCGCGACGGGCCAGGTCGCAGGCGGCCAGCCTGCGCCCGGCCCGACGCCCGCAACCGGGCCCGCGACAGCGGGCGCCACACCGCCCTCCGCTGGTCTCGCCATCGACATGCGCGCCACCGTGGCCCGCGTGGCCACGAGCAATGACTACACGCTGCTGGACCCCCTGCGCTCCGCCGACGACAATGCCGTCGTCGCTCTGGCCGCCATGCTCTCAGACCGGCAACGGACGCCGCGCGAGCGGTTCATCGCGGCCGTGGGGCTCAGTCGGGTCCGGTCGGCGGCGGCCCGCACTGTGCTGCTCGCACACACCGCCGAGACTGATCCCCTCGTCCGCCAGGGCGTCGTGATGTGCCTGGGCTACTTCCCCGACGACACCGGCGAGGTGCGCACTGCGCTCACACAGGCTGCGACGGGCGACCCCTACGGAGTTACCGACGCGAAGACGCGTGCCGTCCGTTACCCGATCCGGGAAGTAGCCCGGAGTGGGCTGGAACGGCTGGCGAAGAACGCCCCACTGCGGGTCGTCACTCCCGCTGCTGTTCCGGCTCTTGCTGCTACTCCTACTCCTACTCCGGCCCCTACTCCTATTCCGGCTCCGGCCCCGGCGACGCACCCGATCAGCCCGCCGTCACCGGGGCCACGCGGCCGTGTGAACCTGGCGGAGGCCCTCGCCGGCAAGTGCGTCACGCTGGTGAACGTCGGCGACGTCATCCGCCTCGAGAACACCGGGCCGGCAGTTGCGGACCTCGAGCTTGACCGCTACCTACCAGCCGTCGACTCCGAGCAGGTTGTGCTCGGGCGCTGGGTCCGCGCCCAGACGGCGGAGGGCCAGGCGCTCGCGGTTGCCATCGCCGCGGTTACCCCTGATACGCAGGGCAACCTGATCCAGACTCTCCGCCTGCCCTCAGTGCCCGAGAAGTGCCAACTCGCGGTCATCCTGAGCTCCCTCGTGGCGCGCCGCGAGCGGCCGGCGCCGGCGGGGAGCTTCCCCATTCCTGCAGCGACCGACTACCCGCCCGAGGTGCGGCCGTTCCTTGAGGCAGGCGTCGACATCCTCCGCGATCACCCCGAGATCCGGGCCGTCGCCAGTGCGCTGCTCGCCCAGACGCACGACGCGTACCAGGTGGCCCTCAGACTGGCGGCGATCATGAAGGCCAAGCCGCCGGGGACCACCGGCTGGGAGCAAGGCCTCCCCGTGCCGATCAATGTGCTGCGCCATGGTGGCTCGTGCTGCATGAGCGCGATCACCGCGGCGGCCATTCTGCGTGCCTGTGGCATCCCCACGCAGATCACGTACACCTGTCCACCCAGCTACATCCACGGCATCATCCGGTTCTACCTGCCGGGCGATGGCTGGGTGCGGATGGACTCCACGTGTGGCGCAGGCCGCCTCCCCCTCATCCAGAGCGAGGAGCAGTTGGGGTGGGTGCGCCTGTACGACATGCCCCGTGAGCTGGAGGCGGTAAAGGGGAGCTGGGGCTGGCCGTACATGCACTATGACGGGCATGGCGGCTACCCCTACCGCTGCGGCGGCCGGCCATGCCGCGCGGTGCGCGGGGGGCACTACGAGAACGGGGTCTGGGGCTCAGGCAACGAGGTCCTGGGAAGCGTGGCCAACGAGGGCGTGTGGCTCGCGTGGGACGATCTGGTGAGCCGATCGCGGGCGGCGGTGATGGCGCGCACGATCGGCGAGTTCACGACCGTGACGGACCGAGCGCCGGGTGTGGCGCGGTATGTGGCCGCGATGAACAGGCCCCAGGGCTAGGCGGCCGGCCGAGAAGGCCACATCCGGCCGGCCCCCGAGGGGTAGCGGCCGGCGGAGTGCCCTCCAGAGCCATTCTGGCGGGGCTTCGCGGCCTCGAAACG
>CAZIWQ010000353.1:1385-6752 GCA_964542355.1 uncultured Armatimonadia bacterium | reverse complement strand
GCCGCAACAGACCAGCGGGCCCCCAGCAGCCAATCTGCTAAAAACGATGCTCCTGACCTACCGTGGCTGCCGTGTCCGGGCTGCAGGTAGCAAGACGGCGGCCCCCCCCCGAACGTCGCGGTGGAGCTCAGGCGGGCGACAGGGGGAACACGACGGTGAACGCGCTCCCTTCACCGGGCTGTGACGTGATCTCCAGGCGCCCGTCGTAGCTCGCCACCAACCGCTTCACCAGCGAGAGCCCTAACCCCGTCCCCACGATCCCCTTCCGATCCGGCGAACTGACGCGGAAGAACTCCTGCCCCAGTCGCGGGAGCGCCTCCGGAGGGATGCCGAGGCCGCTGTCGGCTACGGTGATGCTGAGCCAGTCGGCACCATAGCGCACGGCAATCGTGACCTCCCCCTCGCGTCGGTTGTACTTGATGGCATTGCTTACCAGGTTGCTCAGGATGCGGGCGAGGTCGTCACGGTCGGCGGGGAGGAGCGGACAGTCGGTGGGGATCGCCACCTGCACGGTCACACCCGCCGCGGCGGCGAGGTGCTCGTGTAGCTCGACCACCTCCGCCACGATCTCGGGCAGCGCCAGTGGCTCCACGTGGCGGAGCGGTGCCGCATCGGCTTGCGACAGGTCCAGCAGGTCGCGCACCAGTTGCGCCATCCCCTCCACCCGCTCACTGCTGCGCGCAACGATGTCCCGGAGCTTGTCGGGGGTGAGCTGTTGCCCGCTCAGGATCACCTTGAGGAACCCCTGCACGGCGGCCAGCGGGGCCTTGAGCTCGTGGGCGACGGTCCGCATGAACTGCGCCTTGGCGCGCTCGACACTCATCAGGTCGGTGACATCGCGCAGCACGGTTGCGGTGCCGAGGCATTCGCCCGGCGGCGTCCGGATCGACACGACACGAGCCATGTAGACGCGCTCGCCCGCCCGCACCTCGGCCGTGATGACGCGGGTGTCGTCACAACGGTCCTCGACGGTGGTGCGGATCAGGCCGGCGAGGTGGGGGTCGGCGATGGCCTCCTCGACGGGGGGCGGCTCACCCTCGGCCTCCGGCATGCCGAGCGCGCTGCGCGCCGCCGGGTTGCTGAGCACCACCTGCCCCTCGCGGTTGGCGATCAGGACGCCATCGGCCAGGCTGCTGACGATGGTGTGGAGGCGGGTGCGCTCACGATCGAGCTCGAGCAGCCGCCGATCGGCCTCTTCCCGCAGGTGATGCCAGCGCACGGCGCGCTCGACGCGGGCGACGAGCTCGGCCGGCACGAAGGGCTTGGGGAGGTAGTCGAAGGCGCCGCGCTTGACCGCCTCGATGGCGGTGTCGATGCTCGCATGCGCGGTGATCACGATCGGGACGGCGCGGACATCGGCGCGGGAGATGCTGTCGAGGACGTCCATCCCGCCGAAGCTGGGCATGATGAGGTCGATGATGGCGACCTCGAAGGGTTCGGCGGCGAGGCGCTGGGCCGCCTCGCGGCCGGTCTGGGCGATCTCCACCCGGGCGCCGCAGCCGGCCAGGACGCGGCGGCAACCGTTGCGGATAGCCGGCTCGTCATCCACGATCAACACGCGGGCGTCAAGCTGTGCGTCGGGCATGGTCGTGCCTACTCTGGCGGTGGTTCGGGCGCGGCACTCGCGACCCCGCTCTCCGCACTCGTCTGCGTGCGTCCCGGGTCGGCCAGCAGGCGCCGCAAGGTGTTGGCCAGCTCGGCCATCGGGGCGGGCTTGTCGAACCAGGCATCGGCCTTCATCCACTCCAGCACCTCGCGCGGATTGCGGTGGAACTCAAACCCCATGTCATTGACGACCGAGGTCAACAAGACGATGGGGGCGCGGCGGAAGCGCGGATCGCGGCGCAAGGCCCGCGCCAGCCGGGCGCCGGAATCGGTGCGCTCCATCATCAAGTCGAGCACGAAGGCATCGGGGATCTCGCGGTTGCTGACCTCCAGTGCCTCGTCGCTCCGCTCAGCCGTCACCACGGCAAAGCCCATGCCGGCGAGCATGATGCGGTGCTGCTCGAGGAAGTCGGGGTCATCGTCGACCACCAGGACCTTGACGCCTTCGGGCGGCGCCGCGGGGGATACGTCAACCGGCAGCCGGATGATGACGGTGGTGCCCTGCCCGGGTCGGCTGTGCACGCGGATGTCGCCGGCATGGGCCTGCACCACCCCGTGGGCCACCGCGAGGCCGAGACCGAAGCCCCGGCGCGAGCCCTTGGTGGTGACGAATGGCTCGAACAGGCGCGGCACCAGGGCGGGCTCAATTCCGCGGCCGGTGTCCTGCACCCGCAGCTCCACCGCGCGGCCGTCGTCCGTGGCCCGCGCGGCGATGGCAATCCACCCGGGGCCCTCGATGGCCTCCACACTGTTGGTCAGAATGCTCAGGACGACCTGCGAGAGCTGCGCGGCATCCCCCAGCAGCAGGGGCAGGTCGGGCGGGACGTCGACATTGATCGTGATCTCCGTCGGGTTGGTGCGGGGCTCGAGCTCGGCGAGCGCGCCCTGGACGATGTCGGCGAGCCGCACGCGCTCGAGGCGGGGCTCGCGCTGGCGGGCAAACGCCCGCAGGCCGGCGAGCACCTCCCGGCAGTGCTGGGACTCGGCGATGATCGTGGCGAGGTCGTCGCGGCGCAGGTCGCCCTCGGGCATGCTGTCCCACAGCAGGCGCGCAAACACGATGACATTGCCCAGCGGGTTGCTGATCTCCCCGGCGATGTCGGACGAGAGACGCCCCATGGAGGCGAGCTGCTCGGCACGCATGGCCAGCTCGCGCGCGCGCTCGATCTCCTCCTTGCTGCGGCTGAGCCGCTCGAGGTTGATCTGCAACTGGTCAATGAGGAACGGCAGGCACATCTCCGGCTCGGCGAGGCCCTGGTAGACCGCGATGGCCTTGTCGCGGCATGAGGGGTAGCCGCACGCGCCACAGTTGAGGGCGCTCTCGGGCCCGATCTTGTTGGTGCGGGCGAGGATGTCGCGGATCTCCGTCTCCGTCGGCATCGCCTGGACGATCGGTTGCGCCTCGAAGCTGCGCGCGAGCGGGATGGCGGCGACGGCCTTCATGGCGCGGGGGAGCGCCCGCGCCCGGCTCTGCAGGTCGCGGACATGGGCCGTTACCCGTTCCTTGCGCGCGAGCGGAGTGAGCGCGCAGCTATATGCGGGGCCGGCAATGCAGCCTTCACACAGCAGGGCGTCGAGGAAACGGGCGGCGAAATGGCCCTCGCGCAGGTCGTTGAGCGCGGCAATGCAGCGATCGGGGCCCTCGACCACCAGGATCGAGCTATCCATCAGGTCGGCCTGGATCGCGGCGGCTTTCAGCAGGCCGCCGGAGACCGGGAACAGCCCGCCGAACCCCGGGAGTGGCTCATCGGCCAGCGACGGTGCGAGGGTTGCCGGAACGATGCCCCGGGCCCCCAGCAACTCCTCCAACTCGATAAACGTCAGTGCGGCATCGACCGCTCCGGCGACGGCGGGGTCACGCAGCTCCGCCTTCTTGGCGATGCACGGACCGATGAACACGATGTCTGCACCCGGCGAATACTTGCGCTTCACCGCCAGTGCCAGGGCAATCATCGGGGAGACGACCGGAGCCAGGTGGGGGACGAGGTCGGGCATGTACTTCTGGATGTAGCTGACGAGTGCCGGACAGGGCGTACTGATCAGCGGCTCGCCACGGTTCTGCTTGAGCAGTCGTGCGTACTCGCGGGCCACCATCTCAGCGCCGAACCCGACCTCCAGCACTGTGTCGAAGCCCAGGGCGCGGACCGCGGCGACCGTCTGGCCGGCGGTGGCGTGGTCAAAGGCGGCGGGATAGGAGGGAGCCAGGATCGCGACGGTGGGACGATTGCCGGCCAGCATCTCGTTCACAAGCTGGCCCGCGGGCTCGACCTGCTTGGCGTGCTGGGCACAGACGCGGATGCAGTTGCCGCAGCCGATGCAGCGCTCCGCCATCACGTAGGCCTGGCCGCTCTGCACGCGAATCGCCTTGGCGGGGCAACTGCGCACGCAGTTGTAGCAGCGGCGGCACTTGGCCGCGATGGTGGTCACGATGCCGGTTGTGGGGGCTTCGTTGGCCGACACGGGCAACCCCTTTCCCCTTCACAGCATCTGGCCGCGCAGGCCGGCCTCGGCTTCCTCCATCAGGTCGAGGGTCATGCCACGGACGTCCTCGGGCAGGCGCGCGAGCTGCGCCTGGATCAGCCGGTCGCCCAGCGTCTGCGTCTGTGCGGTGGCGTAGTCCATCAGGTACTCTTTGAGGGCCAAGAGCGAGTTGGCGGCACAGCGCGGCTGCACGCAGGCCTGCGGCTTCGGGGCATCGAGGCCGTCGGCGTGGCGCCGCGGGGCGTAACAGGTGAGGCAGAAGTTGGGGATTACGCCGGCCTCACACATGCGGTAGACGAGCTCTTCGAGTGCGCGCGGGCGCCCGATGCTCAGTGCGCCGGCGGCGCGCGGGTCGCCACCGGCCGTGTACACGCCCGGATAGCTGGCCGAGCCGATGACCACCTGCGACACCCCCAGGGCGTACAGGTCGAGGCGCACTTCGCGCGGCGCGGGCGTCGTGAAGACGATCTCCATGTACGGTGCGGCAAGGCGCGTGACCGCGACCACGAAGCAGAAGTCCTCATCACTGAGCTGGCGTCCGGGCTCCTGCGAGGCCGGCGCCTCGGGGGCCGCAATCATGCGCGGGTAGGTGATGGCGGTCGGGCCGCGCCCGTAGGTATCGGCCAGATAACGGGCGTGGGAGAGCACGGCCACGACATCAAAGCAGTAGTCATGGGCTCCCAGGAGCACGCCGAGCCCGACATCTTCCAGTCCGGCCTGGTGGGCACGGTCGTGGCCGGTGAGGCGCCAGGCGTAGTCGGCCTTGGGCCCCGCGGGGTGGAGCGCGGCATACGCGCCCGGGTGATAGGTCTCCTGGAACACGTGGAGGGTGCCGAGCCGCCCGGCCTCCCTCAGCTCGCGCAACTCACCCGTGCGCATCGGGTTCATGTTCACATCGACCCGCTGCACCTGGCGCATCCCGGAGCGCATGCCGTACGCGGCCCAGATCATGTCGCGGGCATAGTGCACACCGCTTCTGTCATCGCCGAAGACCAGGGTGACATGGCGGTAGCCCTCGTCGAGCAGGGCTCCGACCTCACGCTGGGTATCGCGGGCGGTGGCGGCGTTGCGGCGCAGGCGGGCATTGGAGCGGCGCAGAGGGCAGTAGCAGCAGTCGTTGACGCAGCGATTGGTGGGGCACACCGGGGTGAGCAGCCGGATGCGGCGTTCGAACGCCCGCAGATGGACCTCGCGCGCCGCACGCAGGATCTCCTCGCGCCGGGCGGGGTCTTGCGTCTGGATCAGGACCGCCGTCTGCGCCGGGGTCAGCCCCTGCATTGC
>CAZIWQ010000353.1:0-1375 GCA_964542355.1 uncultured Armatimonadia bacterium | reverse complement strand
TTGCGCGCGCATGATGGAGGATGTCGCGGACCGCGTCATCATCGGTCTCACGGCCGCCGGCGAGGTACGCCTCCACCCGGGCCGGATCACAGATCCGCGCGGCGGTCTCCTCGATCTGGGCACGCGACCACTCGGGTGTGTCAGCACTGGTTGCCGTCAGGGCGATACACCTCCTCAGAACCGACCCGTTAGAATTAGCGGTCGCGGGGGTGTCCACCTCCATGGCCATCGCAGATTGTCGTCGTGGGGGCCGGGGCCGCCAGCAAGACCGCCGGCAGGCCCGGCCCCCGGTTCACGGATACGAGTTACTCGGTCTCGATCTGCACCGCTTGGCGGGTGCGGGGCGTGTACTCGGTGTGCAGCAGGTGGTGCGACTTCTCGCTCAGCGGCTTGCCCAGGAACTTCTCGTAGATGCGTGTGATCGACGGGTTCTCATGGGAGCGCCGGATCGGGAGCTCGCGGTCGGCCTGGTAGACGGCGCCGGCCCGGGCGTTGCGAATGTCCGGCGAAGTCGGGATGGGCTGTCCGCCACCACCGAGGCAGCCCCCGGGACAGGCCATGATCTCGATGAAGTGATACCCACCTTCACCCGCCACGACGCGGTCGAGCAGCTTGGCGGCGTTGGCGAGCCCGTGAGCGACGGCCGCCTTGAGCTCGAGGTCACCCACCTGAATGGTCGCCTCGCGCACACCCTCCATCCCGCGCACGGCCGCGACATCGATCCCCTCGATCTCGTTGCCGGTGATCACCTTGTAGGCGGTGCGCAGCGCAGCCTCCATGACACCGCCGGTGGCACCGAAGATGACGGCGGCGCCGGTCGACTCCCCGAGTGGGTCGTCGTAGTCGCTCTCGGGCAGGTTGACGAAGTCGATGCCAAACTCCTTGATCATCTGGGCCAGCTCGCGCGTGGTGAGCACATAGTCAACATCCTGGTATCCCGAGTCGTTCATCTCGGGGCGGGCGGCCTCGTACTTCTTGGCGGTGCAGGGCATGATTGAGACGACCTTCATCTTCGCCGGGTCCACGCCGGCCTCCTGGGCGAAGTAGGTCTTCGCCACGGCGCCGAACATCTGTTGGGGCGACTTACAGCTCGAGACATTGGGGATCAGCTCGGGATAGAAGTGCTCGAGGAACTTGATCCAGCCCGGGCTGCAGGAGGTGAGCTGCGGCAGCACGCCACCGGTCGTGACGCGGTGGATCAGCTCGCTGCCTTCCTCCATGATCGTCAGGTCGGCGGTGAAGTCGGTGTCGAACACCCGGTCGAAGCCTAGCATCCGCAGGGCGGTGGTGAGCTTCCCGGTGACGATCTCGCCCGGTGGCATCCCCAGCGCCTCGCCCAGGCCGATGCGCACCGCCGGGGCCGTCTGCACGACTA
>CAZIWQ010000352.1:3954-6752 GCA_964542355.1 uncultured Armatimonadia bacterium | reverse complement strand
GTCGTTCCCCCCGCCATCGCCGTTCATCCTGTCCGCCTCATCATCCTGTCCATCCGGTTGGTCCGCCGTTCGCGCCGCCGTCGTGTCACCGCTCGCCATCCCGGCCATCGAGTCCCTCGAACAGGGCTGCATTCTCCTGCAGCCAGCTCGTGTGCTCCTCCAGCATGCCGGCGGCATCATCCATGCTCTGTGACAAGACCGTGGGATCACGGGCCAGCAGGGCCTGATCGCGCAGGAGCGTGAGGCGCTGCTCGAGGCGCCCAATCTCGGAGCGCAGCACCGCGGCGCGCTCGAGCACATCCTTGCGCGTCTGGGCACGCTTCTGCAGGATGTCGAGCGTGGCCTGGCGGGAGGTCCGTACGGCTTCGGGGAGGTCCTTGGCCTGCAGCTCGCGGGTGATGGCGGCGATCTGGGGCGCGGGGTCTGTGCTGGCCCAGTCCGCCGAATAGCGCGCGAAAGTCTCCAGCAGGCTGAGCATGCGAATGTACACCATACGCAGTTGGGTCAGGTAGGTGGTGTACGTCTCGAGCGCGGTGTCGCCGATCTTGCCCAGTTGCTGCGCCAGGTGCAAGACATCATCGCACTTGTCTTCGAAGGCCTTGTACTTGGCCCGGGCCTCCTTCTCCAAACCGGCGACCACCGTCACCAGGTCGGCCTCGGTACTGGCTCCCCGCCGGGCGTGCCATTGCGCGCGTACCGCCCGCTGGAAGTGGGCGCTGCCGGCCATTGCCGTCAGAAAGGCGACCTCGCCGGCGGCGCCGACCAGCAGGAGCGGCCACGCGGCCAGGCTGATCCCCCCCACCGCGGCGAGGTAGAGCCAGTTCACCGGGACGCCGCCGAGGCCCGGCACGCGCGCGCGGAAGTTGAAGGCGGCCTTCAGGTAGTCTCCATAGGTCGGCTCCCGGGAGGGAGCCGGCGCGACATTCGGTGACATCAGCTTCCGCCCTCCCTGCCAGCCCCGCCGCCGACACCGGTGGCGTGCACGGAGCGCAGCTCACCGCGGGGGGTGTCCAGCACCTTGAAGAAGGCCGCGCTGACCTCTTGCACACACGCGGCGAACTGCGGACTCGCCTGGGCCACCATCGCGGGGACGTCGGGGCTGGGGATCGGCACGTCGACGAACTCCGCGACGACTGTGCCCGGTGCCGGGCTCATCAGCCACACGCGATCCCCGAGGTAGACGGCCTCCGCGATGCTGTGGCTCACGAGCAGGATCGTGGCATCGATCTCCGCCCACAGCTTCACGATCAGGTCCTGCATCTCGAACCGGGTGGGCTCATCCAGGGCGCTGAACGGCTCATCCATCAGCAAGCAGCGCGGCTTGAGGGCCAGGCTGCGCGCCAGCGCCGCCCGCTGGCGCATCCCCCCGGATAGCTCATGCGGGTACTTGCGGCCGTCCGCGGCGCACAGGTGCACTCGCCCCAGCCACTCGGAGGCGATCTGTGTGATCTCACTGTGTGACAGTCCGAGCTCGTCGGCGTGCAGGCGGAGACCAAACGCGATGTTGTCCAGCACCGTCAGGTGGGGGTAGCAGCCGTAGTCCTGGAACAGCATGCCGCGCTCGGCCCCCGGGCCGGTGATCGGGTTCCCGCGGAAGCGGATCTCGCCCCGCGTCGGCGGAACATGGGTATCGAACCCGGCCACGAGCTGCAGCAGGGTGGACTTGCCGCAGCCACTCGGGCCGACGATCCCGACGAACGCCCCCTCCGCCCCGGGGTCCTCAACTGTGATGTTGAGGTCGGTCACCGCCACAAATGGCGGCCGCCTGCCGCGACGGAACTCCTTCGCCACGTCGCGCAGCTCAAGGATGGGCGGACGGACCTGCGGCATGCACACGACTCCTCTTTGCTTGCAGTGACGGATACCGCGGGCGACCTGCCATGGGGCCGGCCGCCGGGCACTACTCCTGGGCGGTGGCAACGCGGTACGGGAACATCCAGGCGGTCAGCCACACACAGGCACGATCCAGCAGGGCCCCCACCACCATGATTGCCGCCACCGTCAAGTAGACATTCTCCATCAGCCCCCGCCGCTGGAACACCATGATGAGGTTGCCGACCCCCCCCACGCCCTCGCCCGTCTTGATGACTTCCGCGAGCACGATGTACGCCCACCCGATGCCGAGGCACAGCCGCAGGGCGTTGGCGATGTCGGGCAGGGCGATGGGGACCAGGACCCGCGACACGACCTGCCACGGTGTCGCGCCCTGAGCGTAGGCGCTGAGCACGTACTTGTGGTCGACCGCGTTGATGTGACGCACGACCAGGGGCAGCAGATAGGCGAAGGTCCCCAGCGCCAGGAAGCCGATCTTCTGCTCCTCACCCGTCTTCCACCAGGCCATTGTGAGTGGCACGATCGCCGGGATCGGGATGTATGAGAGCAGGGCGGCGAACAGGCCGAAGGTGGCGCCGATGCGGCCGAAGCTGCCCATCGCGATCCCGAGCGGCACCGCCAGGATCACCGCCAGGGAAAAGCCGCCCACCACGCGCGCGAAGCTGAGCACGATGTTCCGCACCAGTGCCGCTTCGTACCACAGCGACGGCAGCTTCGCGATCACCTCGGCCGGGCTCGGGAGGATCGTCGGCGAGATGCGCCGCACCTCCGGCATCGCGCCTGCCGTGGCCCACAGCCACCAGGCGAGGAATACGACAAACGGGAGCAACGCCAGGGGGATCCGCCAGACCAGGGGCACGCGCTCGCGCACCCGAAAGAAGCGCGCCCGGCACACCGGCAGCTCGGGGCGATGGTTCAGGTCGGGCCCCGGGGTCGTGTCCGCAGCGGAGGGCGACGGCGCTGCC
>CAZIWQ010000352.1:0-3913 GCA_964542355.1 uncultured Armatimonadia bacterium | reverse complement strand
GAGACGGCCGGTGTGTCGGCCTCCGGCGACGCCGGCGTCTCCGCCCCGCGCCAGATGAGCCGCACCAGACGCCGCAGCAGTGGTTCCCGATTGTCCTGGGGGCTATCCGTCATGAAGCCCGAGGTCCTCCTTTGGTCACCGAGACGCAAGTATCGTCGAGACCCGGCCGGGAACGCCACGTCCGGCCGGGTCTCGGTGCCGCGATGGCTGCCGGCGGCCTCAATCGGGCCGCCGAAAGCGGCCGTTGGGGCCGGGTCGCTATTTGGCTTCCAGCGGGAACACCGCAATCTCCACCCGGCGGTTGCGGGCATGGTTACCCGGGTCGTTCGGATTGGCCGGCTCGCTCCAGCCCTTGCCCTCGGTCTTGAACTTGCCGGCATCGAACTTGTAGCGCTTCACCAGCGCCTCCTTGACGGCGTTGGCGCGGTCCTGCGAGAGCTGCAAGACCAGGTCCTCCGGCACCTCACCCTTCAGCGAGGCGTCGGTGTGGCCGGTGATCTTGATCACGGCCCGATCGAACTGCCCGGCCAGACCTGCCACCCGCTCCAGCGTCGCGTCGACCGAGGGGTCATAGAGCTTGCCCTTGATCTCCACGCCACTGTCATCACGCGCCAGCTCGCGCAGGTTGGCGGAGTTGGGGTAGAAGTGGATGCGGATGACGTGCTTGAGCAGCGGCGCCTCCGCCGTGCGCTGCCAGTCCGAGGGCGCGAACTTGGCCGTGTAGCTGTCGGTCTGGCTGGTGAACTTGCCCTCCCCCGACAGTTGCTTGAGGACCGAGAAATCCATCACCTGGTCGAACGGCACCGGCTGGTCGATCTTCTTGAGCTCCTTGTAGACCAGGTTGATGCGCTCCCAGGTGCGCTCGAAGTTCGTGGGGTTGCTCGCATTCAGGAAGAACTGCCTGTTCTCGGCGAAGTTGGTGGAGTGGGCATCCTGCAGCATCCCCTTCACCTCGTCGGGGGGGATGTTGTAGCCCGCGGCCAGCCACTTGCACGCCTGAGCCGTGAAGGCCTCGTCGTTCTGCAGGGCCTGCATGCCCTTGAAGATCCCCTCGACGAGGCCCTTGATGACCGGTGGGTGGTCCTTGGCGAAGTCGGCCCGCGCCGCCCACACGTCGGCGATGACCTTCGCCGCATCGGCCGTCGTGGAGAGCAGCTTCGTCCCGGACACCTTCTCCGGGATCTTGTAGATGTCGGGCGCCCAGCTCACGCAGGCATCGATGTTCTTGTCGGAGACGAAGGCCGCCGACGCCTCGAACGCCGACCGCGTGTACTTGTGCGACACCTGGTTGGGCTGGATCCCGGCGAACAACAGCAAGGTGTTGAAGTAGTACTGTGAGGGGCTGTTTTCGGCGTAGACGACGGTCTTGCCCTTGAGGTCCTCCACGGACTTGATATAGTCGCGGACCACGATCCCGTCGCCGCCGCTGGACCAGTCGACCTGCTGGAACACGCGCGGCGCGGTGCGGCTGTCCTTCATCAGGCTGGGCGCGAACAGTGCGATCATGTCCAGCGTGCCCCACAGCACGTGACTCTGGCCCGTCGCGAAGGCGTCGCGCGCCGCGATCGGATCGTCGATCAGCTTGAGCTGGACCTTGAACTTGTAGTCCTTGTAGAAGATGCTCTCCGTGTTCGGGGCGAAGCCGTGGTTGGCTGCCACGATGGGCAGCCAGCCGATCCACACGTTGATGGGGAACACGACAGTCGGGTCCTGCGAGTTCCACGTGTAGTCACTGGCGCCCTTCACGGGCGGCAGCTTCTCCGAGGGGACATACTTGTACTCAGAGACGGTAGTGATCCCCTTGAGATCGACCGCCTCCGGGCCCTTGGCACCCGGCGTGCCGATGCCCTGCTGCAGCTTCCCCAGATCCACGGTACCGGTCGCGGGAGTGCCCGGGGGTGCGATCTTGTCACGCATCAGGTAGAAGCCACCCCCGGCCAGGATCAGCACCAGGAGCACGACAACGAACTTGCCGGCAGGGGTCAGCCCACTGCTGGGTGCGGTTTCCATAGACGTCAGCCTCCCGTGATGGTGTGGAACGGAAACCAGAACCACGAAGCGAGTATTCGCCGGCTCCGCGGCCGATCCTTCCCGGGGTCGCGGCCGAGAACAGCGCAGCCTCAGGTCGGGCGCGGTGCCGCTCCGTCAGCCTCGCGGCAGGAATCCCGCGTCCTGATAGCGAAACAACCACCGGCGAGTCCATCATTTGGTGGGAGGCGGAGCACATGTCTAGACGCGGGTTCACCCTCATTGAGCTACTGGTCGTCATCGCGATCATCGCCATTCTGGCAGCGATCCTGTTCCCGGTGTTTGCGCGAGCCAGGGAGAAGGCCCGGCAGGCAAGCTGCCTGAGCAACCTCAAGCAGCTCGGGCTCGGGGTGCTCATGTATGCCCAGGACTACGACGAGCACTACCCGTACCGCGATGTGAACGCAACCGTGCCGCCGGCCAACCTGGCCGACACCTGGCCCGGGATGCTCAACCCCTACCTCAAGAACACCCAGATCTGGGCCTGCCCCAGTGCAACCCCGAAGTACACTGCCGTCGCCCCCTACAACGTGCCCGGGAGCAACTGGGTCTCCAACTACGGGTTCAACGACTGGTACCTGATGTACTACAACGCCGCCAGCGGGGGCTGGGGCGGCACCACGACCTACGACCGCGCAGCCAAGGGTACGCTGGAGATGGCGACCACCGACCGGCCGGCGGAGACAATCCTGGCTTGCGACCACGACCCCGCCTACGACGCCAACCGTGCGGCCAACTGGGCCGTCTTTCACATGAACCCGAACCCGAACCCGCCGATGTCCGGTCAGCCGATGGCCAGCCGTCACAACGACGGTTTCAACGTGCTGTACCTCGACGGGCACGTCAAGTACGGCACCTCCACATCGGTGTCCGCAACGGTCTCGGGGGTCGCGTTCTACTACTGGAAGGTCACCAAGATCTAGCCCGACGCCGCGTAGGCCCGCGCGGGAGCGCTCAGCGGGCCGCAGAGGCCACTTACAGCCATCTCGGTACAGAGCCCCGGCCTTTGAGGCCGGGGCTCTGTGCCGACTCCCGCGCTTCTGTGTGCGACCGGGGAAGGTGGCATTGATCCGTCGTCAGCAACCTGGCGCACGACGACGGGCCGGCGAAGCTGAAGCTCACCCTCTGTAGGCCCATGGCGCCGTCTGGAATGGCGTGCCCAAGCGGGTAGTGCCGCGTCGAGCGTGAACCTGTGTGTGAACCTGGCTGCGACGTGCGTGGGCGCCACAGGGCTTGTGGGGAGGACCGTTGTGCCGTAGAGCCTCCGGATGGGGCCTCCGCCCCATCCGTCCGCTACCGTGCGAACCACGTTCGGCGGAGCGCAGCGAGGCCACCCAGCCCCGGGCTTCAGCCCGGGGAGTCAGGGCGCCACATCCTCCTTTCCTGTCTGCCGGCGTCGGCCCCGCACCGCGGGGTCGACGCCGGCAGACGCATACGAAGAGAGGCGCAAGGGGCCCGCTCGTTCGAGGGGCTTACGCCCCGAGGACTCACGCAGGTGAGTTTTCGCACTGCCTTCTTCCGCCCGCTCCCGAGCTCGGCACACTACGCCGTCAGTCCCAGGAGACTGACGGCGTTGCGTGCGTGCCCGCGGGGTCCTGTCATCCTCTGAGCCAGGGCCGCGTAGCGGCCCGCCAGCAGAGAGTCTGCTAACGCCAGTCGCCGTATCGTCCGCACGACGAACGGCCCCGTGCAACGGGGTCCCTCAGCCCCGGGCTTCGGCCCGGGGATTCCGGCGCCAGCCAGGAGTGCGCCCGTGAGTGCGCTCGGACGACAGGCCCAGACAGATGCGGCCCCGGCCCACCGCGGCGCGTGACGTAGACGCCCGCGGGGGACGACTTCCCTGTGCTCCCCCGCCGGGCAAGCCCGGCGGGGGAGCACAGGGAAG
>CAZIWQ010000351.1:0-6768 GCA_964542355.1 uncultured Armatimonadia bacterium | reverse complement strand
GTGGGAATTGAGTATCGTGTCCCCAGGATTCCTGCGCTGCTCGCCGCACGCCCCCTCCTTCCCTCGGCGCCCGTGCCGCCGTCCCGGCGGCACGGGCGTCGAGGAAAGGAGGGGTAAGGTGGGGGGGACGCCAATCCACGGGTTTCACCCGTGGCTACCATCTGTCGCCCCTCTGGGGCTCGACGGCACGCCGCTTCGCGGCGGGTTGCTCGTCTCTGAAGGTACGCCCGACAGCAATGTCGGGCGTACCGATCTGCACCGTCGACCGCTCGCGGGACCCCGTCAGCTCCGCACGACGGGGCTGACGCCCCGCGCCCGGGCCGTAGCCGCAACACACCAGCGGGCCCCCAACAGCCCATCAGCTAGTAACGATGCTCCTGCAGTCAAGCGGCCGTCACTTGGCTCATGGCTGATGCCAGCATCGAGAGGCTGAGGCTTGTGGTGCAGGAATCGTGGCCCATCGTGCGTCACCATACGCTCGACTTGCGCGAGCAGTCTCTGGCTGCTCGGGAGTCAGCCGAAGTCGCTGATACCGGACTGCTGGCGGCCTGGACAGACGGACACGTTGCCACGCAACTGGCTGACACTTGGCGTGCCTTCCGCGGACTCCGCAGGGCTGCAGCGAATACACGGGGAGGGACGTTCAGGACGGACGTGGCCGCGCTCCTGTCCCTCTGGCACGCAGGTGTGACCGTCTACTCACCGCTCTCGACGTCGGCACGCGACAAGTGAGGTACGTGGCAGCCTCCGCCAGACCCGCAGCTCATCCCCTTGGGCCAGGGAGACCCGAGGGAGCTGGGGACAGCCACCACCATTGGAGGGCCGGGGACTACTCCAGCCGCGGCAGGGCCCAGGCGGCGTGATCGGAGCCGATGCCATCGCCGGCGTCCGTGCAGTACAGGCGGAGCTTCTTCGCACCGGCCAACTCCACCGCGACGGCCAGCGGCTCCTGCCCGCCGCGCAGGACCGGCGAGGCATAGCTCTTCTCCCAGCCAGTGCCCCGGTCCAGGTGAACCTCGAAGGTGACGCTGCCACCGTTGCCGCTGTCGGCCACGCCGATGATGGACTTGAACCACCGGCGCGGCGGAGCCTGGGGCAGGTCGTAGATCACCTCGGAGTGGGTCCCTCCCGCGGCCGGCTCGGTGTGCGTCAACAGCGACTTGGCATACGGCGCGCCGCCCAGACGCAGCGGCTGCTGCGAGCCGTAGTCGCAGTCGCGAAAGAGCGTGTTGTGGCAGAAGAAGCTGAGCGCCGTGAGGTCGCTCAGGTAGAGCGCATTCCCGGGCAGCTTCACTTGCTTGGTGTAGGTGATCTCCACCGTCGTCCGCGCCTGGTCAACGGCAACATCGTCCACGGTCACGCGGATACAGTGGCGCGCGGGTCGGCACGACCGCGACAGCCCCGCTGTCTCTGTCCAGCGGGCGGCCGTCAAGCAGCACCGTCACTGCCCCCGGGTCCATCGGGTTGTCCGCGTCCTCCGCCTCCACAACCAGCGCGGCCGGGTTCGCGACTGTGCCCAGTTGGATCTGCGCAGTGACCTCCAGGGACTTGCCATCGAGCACGAGGCGCGTCACCGTCGGCGGGCCGGTATCCAGCAGGCTCAGCCACGCCGGCTTGCCGGTCAGCAGCGACACCGTCCGGCCCGCGATCTGCGCGCCCGGCACACTCACCGTCAGCATCCCCGTGTCCGTGCCGGGGATGCCCGCCAGCTCCTGCCACGTGCCATTGTCGACCCGGCACCACGCGCGCCCGTCCGTTCCGGGGAGGGTCACGATCGCGCCATCGGTCGCTCTCAGGGTGTAGCGCGCCATGCCCGCGACCTTCTGGCCGAAGGCCGGCAGCGGGTCCCGGCACAGGCAGAGCTCGCTCGGCACCGACACCTTGCCCCCCGGCTCCAGGGCGTAGATGGTGAACCAATCCCCCGGCTGGACTCCCTGCGCCTTCAGGTCCGCGCCATCCACGAGGTCCATGGTGAGACGGTCGCTCCCCGTCTGGCGGATGACGAAGGTCTGCCCGCGTTCGGGGAACCAGGCCTTCGCGCCGTGCCACCAGGTGGTGTTGATGCCGGCCCACAACTGGCGGTTACTGCGCAGGCGGCTCGGCTTCTGCGGGTCGATCCAGACGACCGAGTACCAGCCCATCGACAGCGGCGCGGCGTTGGCGAGGTCGACGCGCACCAGCCCGCCGGCGAGCGCAGAGACCTGCTGGATCGTGTACGACTCCTGGTGGTTGTTGATCGTGTCGAGGGCGATCTGGCGACCGGCGAGCGCCGTTCCGGCGGGCCACGGCGTCTCCGGCTTGACGATGACGGCGCTCTCCTGGCGGGTGCCGGTGAGGTCGCCGATGAGGTCCACGATCGTGCCGCGGAAGTCCCCGGAGGTCTGGGCGGAGAACGTCCCGGCGCTCAAGCGCGAGCCGCGCACCAGGTCCGCCTCCGTCACGTTCCCCTGCGCGTCGCGGCGCAGGAGGGCGTAGCCGGCGTCGGTCTGCAGGCCGTCGTTGAGGCTTAGCGACCCCGGCCGGGGCTGGTAGATCACGGTATCGTTGTGGCCGCCGGCGAAGTCCAGGCGGAGGGCCACCGCGTCCTCGCTCCGGGCACCCGCGGCGGGCTGCAGGCGGGTGACCTGCTTGATGACCGACTGCTCCCCTTCGCGATAGCCCTCGAGGATGTGAACGGCCGTGCTCCGGGCCGCCGGTTGCCCCGGCGCCGCGGTAGTGGTCTCGATGACATAGTCCCAGGCGTCGCGGAAGGCGACATAGCCGTTGGCGGTGCTGCGTCCCCCGGCCAGCGCCTGCTGCGGCTGGGCACACCACGGGCCCGTGGCCCGCACCAGGCTCGTGGCCGGGTTCCCGCCCAGCCCGATCAGACGCAGGCGGGCGTAGCCGATGTCATCCGGCAGCGGGCGGGCACGCTTGCCCGACAGGTCGAACGGCGCGTAGGCCGCGTAGTCGGTCTTCCAGGTCAGGTCCCACTGTGCCGGCGCGGGCCCGAGCACCTTCACGTTCCGCAGTTGCTGATAGGACTTGCGGTACGGGAGTGTCTCGGGCGGCCGGCCCCGCAGCTTGTCGAGGTACAGGGCGAAGCTCTGGTCGGCAGAGGCCGCCGCGGGGAGGTGCTCCTCGGCCGGGTCGGCCTGGGCCGCAGTGAACAGCTCGTGACGCTGCCCGCCCTGCAGCCGCATGACATCCACGGCATAGGGCCGGCCGTCGGGTCCCTCCACCGCGAGCAGTGCGCGGCGGAACTCGTCCATCCTCACCAGGGGCTCGCGGAAGGCATCGAGCTCGCGGCAATCCAGCACCTGGAAGCGCGCACCGGGCTCACCCGGGGCCTCCCCGCCCTTGTAGGTCACCAGGTCGCCGAAGCCCTCATCATCGCGCCAGCCGTTGCCGGAACGCTGCTCGTCCACTGTCGCAGTATTGTGGGCCCAGTTGGCGGTGCAGAACTCGCGACAGTTGAACTCCGCCTCCGGCCCCCGCACCGGGATGACCGGGCGCGGGTAGGGCAGCTTGAAGAACTCCTGGATCTCCGGGCGCGAGCGGTCGAGCCACGCCCCATAGTCGGGATGCGCATAGCCGCCGTCACGGATGATGGGCGTGCCGTCCAGCCAGTATTCAATCCCCAGCGGGTCCGCCGCGCCGTGCAGCGAGGCGCGGTCGTACATCAGCAAGAGCTCCTGCCGATGCCCCGGCCCACCGACCCGCAAGACGCCCGCGCCGTAACCGGGCCAGTTCATGCTGGGGCGGGCCTCGTTGGCGCGCACCTTGTCCGGCTCCCGCAGCATGCCACTGTTGAAGGCAAAGATGTGCTGGTCAGCCCATTCCAGCGGCAGGCCGCGCACGGTGTACAGCTTGTCGTACTCGCTCCTGGCCGGGACGAAGAACGGATTCTGTTGGAGGAAGTCCGGTTGGTAGCGCAGCCAGCCGTCGGGGCTGGACATGTACCCGTAGTAGTTGAGGTGTTTCATGAGCTGCATGTAGTTCGGCGCGCCCTCACCGTTGAGCCCGTCGTGGTAGTGGTGGTTGTAGAGCACGCACTCCTGATTGCCGGCGGCGAAGTCGAACAGGTACTCGTCGCCCAGCAGGATCGCCACGGCGAGGAGTTGGTGGTAGGTGCCGTCCTGGTAGTCCGAGCTGACCGGATAGCTCGTGAACCACAGGCCCAGCTCGCGGATGAGCCGCGTCATCACCTTGCGGTCCAGCGCCTCCGAGTCCCCGTACTTCTCTCGCGAGTAGGCCTTGAACGCCGGGTGGTGGCGGGCGAAGGCAAAGGGCTCTGCCCACATGCATTCATAGCCCACATGGAAGAACCAGCCCGGACTCAGGGGCATGCGCCGGCCAAACGGGAACACAAAGGACTCCCGGGTCGGGTCGAACACGTTCCCATAGCGGACGGGACGCGGGAACGCTTCCCACTCGGACCTCGTCAGCGCTCCGCCCTCCCCCTTGCCCGGTGCGTACCCGGCCGCACCGGTGGTGACGGGCAGACCATAGTAGACATCGGCGATGCGGTCGAGGAACGCCGCGATCTTGTGGGCGCACAGCGGGTTGCCGGTCCTCCTGAACTCGTCAAGGTACCCGCCGGCCAGACCGGCCATGCTGATGTAGCGATGGTAGGCGACGACTGTGCCCGGGTAGATCTCCCAGACGTTCCCCTCCCGGTCGGTGACCCGGCAGGCGGGCACTTCCTTGACGGTGTCGTCGAGGTGCTGGAAGCGCGCCACCGTGGTGGGCTTGAGCTTGTAGTCCGCCGGTGCCTGCTCCGGCTTCTCGTAGAGGTCCTGACGGCAGCAGGGCGTGACGGCGTGGTAGGGGTTCTGGGGGTCGAGGAGGGCAAAGCTCCACAGCGAGTTGTTGCGACTGCCGCAGAAGGGGCAGTAGCTCACCATGATCCCCTGGACCTTGTCCGCTTCCGGCCGGCCTGAGATCAGCCTGCCGTAGGGGGTGAGGTGATCGGGCAGGCGGGCCTGCAGTTCGCGATCCGGCAGCTCGCCGCCCCGGGCGAAGGTCTGGTAGGCCTGCGCGGGGTCGAGCGGGGGGTGATCCCGCTCCCACTTCGCGACCTGCTGCTTCGTCCAGTCTGCCAGGAACTCGGCGGGCGGCGGCATCGGTACCTGGCGCCCGGGGATCAGTGCCGCCACCTTCGTGGCCCGGTCGGGCGCCGTCCAGGCGCTGGGGCCCTGCGCGAGCCCACAGGCCGGGAGCAGCACGACAGCGCCGATCCACGCGCCGATCCACGCGCCGATCCACGCGCCGGCCCACAGAGCCCGCCCTGCCACAGTAGCGTCGCGAAGCTTGACTGCGGCGCAAGCCTTCATGTCGTGCCGTCCCTTCCGGAAGATGCCGGCGTCGCGGTGCTTCACCACCAGCGCCGACTGGCTGTGCGTGCATCATGGCGCGGAGGGTAGCCGGACCTCAGAACCGCACCTCAATGCGCGTCTGCTTTGCCACGTCAAGGCACACCCACACGGTACCCACTTCCTGCCGCCAGCAGCCGCTGTCCAGCCGTCCCGGCCGTGACGTCCGCTTGAGCCTGGCGTCTCCCACTGCGATGGTCTTCACCGGCCGGCTGGTGCAGAAGCTGAACGTGAAGCCCGGGCAGGCGAACGGGCTTTGCAGCCGCACTGCGGCGCCCTCGTCGCTGGCAGCCGCGCAGATCTGGCAGGCCCGCGCGGTGGCATAGTACCGCGCGATGTCGCTGCACGTCATCCACTGCACCTGCGCGGCGTAGTGCTTCCTCAGCCGCGGCAGCACCCCGGCGAGCACCTTCAGCCCGGTCTCCCGCCCCTGGTCCATCAGCGACCACCAGTGGTTGTACATCACGACATAGCTGCGGTCGGCGATCATGCGCGGCAGCACACCACCCTCCCCGTCGGCGGTGATGTGCTCATCCACGATGGCCGCCACGTCCGTGCCGAAGCGCGCGGTCAGGCCCATGTCGCTGATGCCGCTGGCGCCCGCGACGCTGACCACCGCCTCCCCTGCCTCCGCGTCCAGCCACATCAGCCGCGGCTCGTGGTAGTCGTACCGCTCGCAGTGCAGGAAGTACCACGTCAACCCCGGCCCGCCTGTCGCCGCCATTGCCCCGTGGATCGCCCGCGCGTAGTTACCCTCGTTGCGGATGCCAAAGTCGCACGGCGAGGTCACGCCGGTGGCGGGCAGGCCGATCTTCGCGAGCGCCTGCAGCGCTCGCGCAATGTACTTCGTCAGTGTCTCCTCGCTCTGTGTCTGCGACCACACGTGCTCCCGTTCCTCGACGCCTAGCGGCTCGTCGGTGTCGGGGTTGATGACCGCGTCGTGCGAGATGATCTCCGGCGTGATATCGAAGCGCGGCAGCATGCGCTCCTGCACCACCCGCACGAACTCCCGCAACTGCCGCCGCCGCACCGAGGACTTGAGCTTGTCCACGAAGCCGTTCTCAGCGTTGTAGGGTAGCACCGTGAGCTTGCCGCAGACCCCGTACCGGTCGAACAGCGCCAGCAGGTGGTCCATGAAGGTCCACCAGTCTACTTCCTGTCCGGCCGCCTGCCGTTGCGCGACGACCTCGGGGCTGAGCCGGTCCGCATAGATCGGTGCGCTGTCATCGATGATCAGCGACACGGGACACAGCAGGTGAGGCAGCTCCGGCGTGAAATGGGTGAGCATTCCTGGCTCCGATCCTGGTTTCTTCGGTGCCTTCCTCGTGGTGCTTCCGTCTCCCTTCCGTCACCCGCGGTCGTCCGCACGGTCGCACGAGCCTGTCGCGGAAGTTCGGACACGCGCCTCCCGATC
>CAZIWQ010000350.1:1429-6791 GCA_964542355.1 uncultured Armatimonadia bacterium | reverse complement strand
CTTCGGGGGCCGGCCGGATGTGGCCTTTTCGGCCGGACCCCTAGCAGGCCGCGAACACTCGCCATCCCGGACGGGGCACCCGACATGCCCGCCTCTGACAGCGAACCGGACCTGTCGCCCGAGTGCGCCAACGCATCTGCGCCGCCTGCGAAGGAGGGGGCCGATGCGTCCGCGCCCGTACTGCCGGACTGGCCGGAGCTCGCGGCTGTCGACGGCGATGCGCTGGCACAGCTTGTCGCGGGTCTGCGTGAGCACCTCCGCGGGTGCGCCGCGGAGCCCGACCGGGCACCCGCCGGCGACGAGACGCAGGCGGCAGAGCGGCGGCTGTGGCTACTGTGCCTGGCGCTGGTTGCCGGGCCGGCCGAGCCGGAGACAGTGCCGGCGGCCCCCGGCCTCTGGGCGCGCGTAGCGGCCGAGCTGGTCCCGGCCGCGGACGAGGCACCGGCCGAGTGGCGCGTTGCATGCCTGTGGCTCACGTGTGCCAACAAAGAGGCGCCGGCGGACGCGGGTCAGCAGCTTGCGGCACTCGCGCCGCTGTGGGAGCCATTCGCCGCTCTCGCCCAGCGGGCCCTGGCAGGGTTGGACCGCCGCGATGTGCTGGCCGACCTGCTCCCGGCCGGGGGGCCGCTCTCGCTCTCCCAGGCTGAGGCGTGGCTGGAGGCCGAGGGGCCGGCACCGGTGTGCGGGGGCCGGCAGTGGTGCGTCGCCCCCCCGGAGGACGGCAGTCCGTACGCACCGGTTGCCGGTACGTGGGAGCGCCTGGTTGCGGCCGAAGGGCGTATCTGGGCCGGGGAGCCCACGCGCGACGACCTGCAGTGGCTGGAGGCGGTGGCCGCGGGCGAGACGCCTGCCGGGCCACTGAGCTTCGCTTGCACGGAGGCCCGCCGCCTCGTGGGGCGGGCGGCCGGCGCTCTGGCGCGTGCGACCATCGCCGAGGGCGCATGCCCCGACGGCATCCTGGCCGGGCCCGGGGGGGGCGCCTTGCCCGCATGGGAGCGCGAGTATCTACTCGGGCTGGGGCACTGGCGCTGCGGCCGGGTGCGGCAGGCTGTGGCGAACCTCACGGCGGCGTTGCGCCGTTCACCTCAGCGTGTCGTGCGCACAGCGCTCGCCGTACTGCTCGGGGAACGGTTCCCGCGCTTTGCGCTTCGGCTGCTGGAAGATGCAGCCCCGACCACCGCCATGCTCGAGGCGCGGGCGTGCCTGCTCGCCCGCCTCGGCCGCACCGACGAGGCCCGGGCGGAGCTGGTGCTGCTCACGGTGGCGCCGGGCCCCGATGGCGCGACCGACGGGAAGCCTTCGGTCCGCGCTGAGCCAATGCGCTACTCGTGGGCTGTGGGATGTCGTCAAGCGGCGCAGCAGGCATGCCGGCTCGGCGCGGTACTGGCCACTCAGGATGGGGACTGGGAGGCAGCACGCCGGTGGTGGGCGCGCTTCTCTGCAGAGATCGAGGACCGGGGCCTGGGTGCCGCGGGGGAGCTCTACATCTGTGCCCGTGAGGCCGCTGCGGCGGTCGGCTGGCGCCGCAGCGTGCTTGCGCAGCAGTTGCAGCGGCTCAGCGCCGAGGTCGGGGGTGTGCCGCTGGCGAGTGCAGAGGCGCTGCTCCTGCGGGCGGCGGCCCTGATGGATAGCCGGCCCGAGAGCGCGGCCCGTGACCTCGCGCTCGTGCTGCGGCGCCGGGCGTGGACAGAAGCGGAGCGTCAGGCGGGAGCCGCGCGGCTGGCCTGCGTCGCCGATAGCCTGGCCCGCCTCGGTGACCTCGAGGCCGCGCTGCGCGCGTGTGCCCTGGCCGACGGCCCGCGCGGCGAGCCGCCGCCGGCCGCGACCGCGGTGGCACTGGTCAATGCCCTCTGCGAGGCCGGGCGCTGGGACGACGCGGAGCGCATGCTCGCCGCCTCGCCTCATCGCCGCGCACCATGGTTCGCTGACCTGGTCACACTCACCCGTCTGTGGCGCGCCCTCGACCGTGCCCGGCAGGGCGACTTCGTCGCCGCCGGGAACGCGCTCACGCAGGCGAGCACACCGGAGGTGCCCGATGGACCTGTTTCGTAACGGCAGCCTCAACCCCCTTGCCTTCGACTATCCGGTCCGCCAGGCGAGCCGCGACCTCGCGGAGATCTTGTTCGCGCTCGGCGAGACCCAGAGCGCGCGGGTCGAGAGCACACACCTCTTGCTGGTGCTGGCGCGGATCCCGGATGGTGTCACGCAGCGCAGCCTGCAGCGCCGCCGGCTCACCCCGGATCAGTGGCGGGATGGGCTGGCGCAGTGTGTCCGCCGCGCGCCCGGGACCCCGCCGCCGCCGCACCTGACCCCGGACAGCCTCGACGAGACCGCCCGGGCGGCACTTGAGGACGCCGCCGCCATGTGCCAGCAGCTCAAGGCCACTCGCATCACGGAACCGTTCCTGCTCATGGCGGCACTGCGCCGGGCCACCCCCGAGTTCCGCGAGCTGTGCGACACCGTGCAGATCGACCTTGAGGCGTGGTGTCGAGAGCTGGAGGATGCGGTCCGTCCGGTGGAGACCCGCGAGGTGCTCGGGCGGGACGGCGCCGTGATGGTGGAGCAGTTCACCCCCTTTGCGCGCAAGGTCCTGACCGTGATGTGCCGGGAGGCCGAGGCCCTCAAGTACGATGTGGCCGATCCGCGACACCTGCTCCTGGCCCTGCTCATCCAGGAGGGGGGGGCCACGCACAGCGCGATCTACCACGAGGATCAGCTTCCCCGCAAGGTGCAGGAGGCGGTCACGCTCAGCCTGCGAGGGCGTGCGGGCCACACTCCGACTGTCGTTCCGCTGGACCGCGAGCACCTCCAGCCGCTGCTCCAGCATCTGCTTGCCGAGGCCGGACAGCTCGCCGCTCGTGAGCATGCCGCCGCAATCGGCGAGCGGCACCTGCTGCAGGCGCTACTCGCCACCGACAGCAGCGCGCGCCGGATCCTGCAGGATGTGAAGCTCGACATCGCGGGCATGCTGGCGTTCGCCGAACGCAGCACCGATCCCGAGCCCGAGGTCGCCGACGACCCCTCCGCGGCCGACATTGAGACCGTCACCACCCGCCTGCTGCAGCGCCTGGTCGGCCAGGACGATGCCGTGAAGCGCATTGTTCCCTACGTGCAGCGGATGCGGTTCGGCTTTGCCACTCCCGGCCATCCGGTTGGGGTCTTCCTGTTCTGCGGTCAGAGCGGGTGCGGGAAGACCGAGATGGCCAAAGAGCTGGCCCGGGCGGTCTACGGGTCGGAAGACAACCTCATCATGCTCGAGATGGGGCAGCTCAACTCCCCGGAGAGCATGAACATCTTCGTCGGCGCGCCCCCCGGCTATGTCGGCTATGGCGAGGGCAAGCTCACCAACGGGCTGCGCGACAAGCCGCGCGCGGTCGTGCTGTTCGATGAAGTCGAGAAGGCACACGCCCGGGTGCTGGACGCGCTCCTGCGCTTCCTCGATGAGGGGCGCATCGACGACCCCGCCGGGCCCGTGCGCGACGGCTCGCAGTGCATCGTGATCCTCACCAGCAACGTTGCCAGCGAGCAACTGGGTGCCCTGTGGGGGACGATCGCCACGGACCCCAACTGGCGTGTCACCGTCCGCGAGCAGTTGCGCGAGGAGTTCCGCAAGCATGAGTTCCGCGTCGAGTTCCTCAATCGTGTCGATGAGCTCATCCTGTTTCGCTCGCTGGAGGAGAAGGATTACGTCGAGATCGCCGCGCGTGCCATCGCGACGGAGGTCGCGCGCCTGAGCAGCGAGCGCGCGATCGTGCTGACCGTGGCTCCCGTGGTGGCGAAGCTGATCGGCGAGTACTGCGGGGCGGTGAACGAGGGGGCGCGTAGCGTGCATCGGATGGTCCGGACCCTCGTCATCACGCCGGTCATCGGCTACCTCGTGGAGAACCAGGTGACGCCACCGGCGACGCTGCGGGTGAGTGCACGCCGCGACGGTGCCGACAAGCGGGCCGAACCGATCGCAATCGTCGAGGGGTGACCGACGCCTGTGACGCAGACACGAGATATGCGCAGTTTCGTGGGGGAGGAGTTGGCCGGTCGCTACCGGCTGGAACGGTTCCTCGACGAGGGGGCCTTCGGGGCGGTCTACCAGGGCACTCACCGCGCCTTTGGCGCGGAGCTGCGCCAGGTCGCCGTCAAGCTCAGCAAGCGGCCGATCGACGACGCCGAAGCCCGCGACATCTTTGGTGACGCGCTCCTGCTGGCGCGCATCGCCGACCGCAGTCCGGATATCACCGCGCGACAGCACTTCGTCACCGTCCACGATGCCGGGCGGTGTGAGGAAGCGGGGGCCCTGTGCGGGCACTGCTACATGGTGATGGAGCTGGTGCGCGGAGGAAGCCTGGGGCGCTGCCTCCGCGCCGGTCCGTTCCCGCTCCGGCGCGCGCTGGACTACTACGACCAGATCCTCACAGCCGTGGCCTACATGCACCGCGGGATGGTGGATGAGTCCGGCCGCTCGCTGGCGATTGCGCACCGTGACCTGAAGCCGGGCAATATCCTGGTCGCAAAGCGCGAGGGCGCGCCGGACCTCATTAAGGTCTCCGACTTCGGCCTCGCGGTCAAGGTGGATACGCTGCTGGGCTGGGTCGAGAGCGGGGGCGACCTGGCATACATGGCTCCGGAGTCGTTCTCGCACAACCTGTGCTCCCCGCAGAGCGATGTCTATTCGCTCGCGCTCGTGTTCTACGAGATGCTGACGTGTCGCACCCCCTTCGAGGAGGTCGGCCGACACCTGGGGGGATCGAGTCAGGAGAACCGGGACGAGCTGCGCCGGCTTCATCTGACCGCCCGCCGTCTCGAGCGATTCCCCGTCCTGGATAGCCACGAGGAGCTCCGACGGCGACCAGCGCTCGCACAGGTGCTGCGCCAGGCGCTCACGCTCGAGATGAGCTCGCGGCCGTACACCAATGCCCTGGAGCTGCAGCAGGCCTGGGAGGAAGCCAAGCGCGGGCACGCCGCCCTGCGGGAGGAGACACCGTGGGAGCTTGTCACGCGGCTGACCGGGGAGGCCGACCAGTGCTTTGCCGTCGATGATGTGCCGCGCGGGATGACGCTGCTGGAGGAGGCGATGGCGGCGAACCGCGATCGCGGCCGGTTGAGCGACGCGATGGCGGTGGGTCGCACGTACCTGTTGATGGTTGAGCGGCTCATCGCTCGGGGTGAAACCGAGGCGGCGGGTGCAATGGCCACCGAGGGCTATCAGCGCCGACAGTGCCGCTCAACGTGCCTGGCGATGACACGCTACTACGCTGCGTTGCGCTCGCCACTGGCGGCGCGCTACCAGCAGGAAGCGAGTATGTGCACCGACCGTGACTAGGCCGCCGCCCGCCGCCCGCAAGCCCGCCGAGCTCTTGCGCGATGT
>CAZIWQ010000350.1:0-1419 GCA_964542355.1 uncultured Armatimonadia bacterium | reverse complement strand
CCGTGCAGGAGGCGCAGAACCGTTCCCACCTGCCCCGCGCGTGGGAGCTGTTGCAGGAGCGCGATGACGAGGGGAACCCGCGCGGGGCGCTCCCGTACACGGAGGCCGCTATCGCCGAGTTGACCCTCGCGCACGAGTGCGACCCCGAGGACTCGCGCGTCACGCACCACCTCGCCATTGCCCACCATGCGCGGGCGTGGGACATGGAGCTGGCCGGCGACCCGCGCGCCGTCCCGGAGTGGGAGCGCGCGCTCGGGTTCTGGTACCGGCTGGCCGCGGCGCCCGACTTCTGGGCGGGGCTGGCGGCCAAGCTCCGCCGCTGTTCGGAACAGGCCGATCCCGCAGTCGTCGAGCAGGCACGGCGCGACCTCCTCGGCGACCTGCTCGACATCCACGTCGCCTTCGTGCGCCTGTACTCCGAGAGCGACGAGCACGCGCGGGCGGTCGCTCATGTCGAGATTGTCAAGCGTGCTCGTATCCCGCTCGCCGCCCGGCGCCGGCTCGTCGAGAGCGTGTACGAGGCGATGACCGCGGGGATTGCGCAGGCCGCCGCGGCGCACAACTTCGACACCGGACTGAGTATTCTCGAGCGCTTTCTCGGACTATTCCCGGACTACCTGCCGGCCCTGCGGCGCTACGTCGAGCTGTGCACCGGGGCGCTCGCGGGGCTGTCGTGCCTGGATGCCTGGCCCGCGATCGAGGAGCTGTGCCGCCGGGCTGAGAGTGGCCTCACAAGCCTGGCGCAGCACCCTGAGCTCGGCGACGATCCGCTGGCATCGGCGGCACTTGTCGAGTTCACGACGGCGCTATTGCGCAAGTGCTACGAGCGCGCCCAGTCGGCCTCCGAGCAGCGCGAGCGGGTGCGTGCGGCCGCCGACCTCGGGATCTGCTGCGGCCGACTCGCGCTGCCACACAGCCCGCTCGATTCCGGGCTCCGCTCACTGGTGGGGGGCTGCCTCTTCCAGCGCGTGGGGGTCTGCTTGAATGAGTACGCGGAGACCAGTGGCGCTGCGGTCGATGAACAGACCCGCCTGCGCGCGATGCGTAACCTGCTCGTGGAGGCGCGGGGCTACCTCGAGGAGGGGTTGGTGGTCGAGCCGGATGACGTGACAGTCAAGGAGACGCTTGCCGCTGTGCAGGGCGAACTTGATGCGCGCGAGTCCCAGATCGCGCGGCTCGGACTGTAGAGGGAGTAGCGCGATGGACATCTGGCGACGCGGATCACTGGATCAGAACCCCTACTATCGCACCGCGTTTCGCGTTGCACGGGTCCCCTGCGAGACGGACCGGCACCAGACGATCGTCGGCCTCATCGGCCGGACCCGCCGCCTCATCGGCAGCAATGCCGCCGCTCACACCATCCGGGGGGAGCCCGTGTCGCCGGCGGACCTGAACGTCGCTGAGCAGATCCTGCTCGAC
>CAZIWQ010000349.1:0-6793 GCA_964542355.1 uncultured Armatimonadia bacterium | reverse complement strand
GCCTGCCTCGACCTCAGCTAGCTCTGAGCCCCGCACACCGAGGCTGACGACTCGCCGGCTGTCACCGATCAAGCCCGGGCCTGCGGGGCCGATATATGAGACGAGGCCGGAGAACCCTCTCCGGTCGGGGCGCACCGTGCAGGGCGCGAAACAGGGTTCTCCGGCCTCGCGCCACCGTGCGCGCAACAGCCCACGAGCCACTCACAGCCATGTCGGCGCCGCGGCCTGGCCTTCGCTACCGGGTCTCGGAGCCAACCTCGCGGCGGCGGAACCCGGGCTTCCGGCGGCTCTCATGCGGGAGCCGCGGGAACATTGTGTGCGCGTTCGCGTGTCCAAGCACAAGTGCCGTCGCCGCGCTGACGCACGCCGTCCACACCATCCGCCGGGAGGCCCTCGCGATGAGACTGTGCCGGGTTGTCTTCGCTGTCGCACTGACCTGCCTTGCCGCGGGCACGCTCCATGCCCAACTCAACCTCGACGCCGCCACCAAGCAGGCAGTGATCAAGGCCGGCGTCGACGCCGCACACAAGTACCTGGCCGACAAGAAGCCCGCGCTGGCACGCGTCAGCCTGCTCGCCGTGACGGAGCTGTACCAGAAGAACGAGGCACTCGTCCCCGCCGAGGTCCGCCAGCAGTTCGCCCAGCTCATCGGACAGGCCTGGCCGGAGGCGGTTACCGAGGCCAATCTGCAGCAAGTCATCGTCGCCTGGAAGGTCGCCCTCGACACCCACCGCGCCAAGCTCACCGAGTATGTCAAGCTGATGGACTTCTTCCAGCCGCACGACAACATGAGCTTTGAGCAGTGGGCCGACTACGTGCTGCAGGCGAAGGCCACCTACCCGGCAGCCGAGGCGCTCTGCGCCAAGTATGCCGAGCAGGCACCGTCCCCGGTCCTCCATCTCAGTGAGCTGGGGATCAAGCTGAATGCCTTCCAGTTCGTGCACATGATCTACGTGATCTCGCTGGGTGAGGTCGTTGCCACTGAATACGGGCAGAAGAACATCCTCCCCCGGGCCCTGGCCAAGGCCGAGGAGACCCTCGGCAAGGTCCCGGCCGAGCCGAAACAGCCGTCTGGCCTGCTCCTCATCGCCGGTGAGGTCAGACAGCTCGCCGGATACGCCCTCGGTGTCGACCCCAAGAACGACAAGGCCCGCGAGCTGACGGCGAAGGCCGACGCCCTCGTGGAGCAGGCCAACGCACTGTACGCCGGCCAGGTCGCCGAGAACCGCATGCCGGGCGACAGCTACACCGCGGCTGATGCCGCCCAGCTCAAAGCCGACATGCAGGCCGCGTTCGTCAAGCACTTCGACGGCTACGAAGTGCTCCGGGTCCAGGTCACCAGTGACAACTGGGTCCAGCGGGCCGAAGCCTGGGTCAACGGCGACACCGTGCAGTCCGGCGTCTTCCGGTTCATCGACGGCGTTGTGGCCGCCAGGGATAAGGACGGCCGCTGCTGGGTGTTCGCCTTGACCTGTGCCCGCGAATGGACCGGCACCGGTGACACCTTCGGCTCACTGTTCTTCGCGCGCAACCGGGGCCGCTATGAGATCCTACCCGCGAACCTGCCTGCGGGGTAGCGCCGAGCAGTGCCAGCGCTCGCGCGCTCCCCGGGCGCCCGTGGGGGCCGCCCCCCGGGCGCCCGGGCACGAAGTCGTGAGAGGTCCGTTGTCGCCGATGGGGAACACGAGGTCTTCGTTGCGGCTGATGATGGCCGTCCGCGTGCCACGACCTCCCGGCAAGCACTGTACCGGCCGGATTGGGGAGAGCGCGATGCGAGATGTGCGGTTCCTCTTGGCTCTGGCCAGCGGTCTCTTGCTCGCCGGCGCTCCGTGCCGGGCGCAGGTTGCGCCGCAGATCACTCTCAGCGGGGTGCCCTCGCTCCCGGAGAAGAACCTCGTCAAGAACCCCGAGTTCACCGCCCATGACGGGGACAAGCTCGTCGACTGGCAGTGGATGACGGCGACCCCGAGCAACTTCGAGGTGGGGTGGGCGCCGGTCGGCCGCACCGCCCCTGGCGCGGCCTGGATCAAGACCCACACCGGTAGCATGTCCGGCTACTGGTACCAGTACGTCCCCGTCACTGCCGGCGACAGACTGATGATCTCGTGCTGGGTGCGCACCAGCGGTGGGCAGGTCCTGCTCTACATCACGGGCGACGTGCAGCCGCCGGGCGGGCAACGCTATGGCCTGGACGAGCGCGCCATGCTCAGCTCGATCAAGAGCTCCCCGTTGGCCCCGGTGTGGATCAAGCGCGAGTACCTGCGTGGGCCGGACCCGGAGGTGTGGAGTCCACTGTGCCGCGTGCTCACCATCCCGGCCGGACTGAAGGTGCTCGCCGTGCATATCGGCTCGTACTTCATGCGGGGCGAGATGTGGGCGGATGACATGTACGTGGGCCCGCCGCAGGTGGACGTGAGCGTCCGGGTGCGGGCCGCGCCCGGGGGAGAGCTGCGCCGCATCCGCGTTCTTACCGACAAGGGCCAGACCCTCCACGACAGTGGCGACCTGGCGCCCGGGACTACGACCTATCAGCAGGCGCTGCCCGGGCAGGACGCCGAGGCCGGCTGTAGCGTGCAGGTGACCGCGGGCGACGGCAAGGTAACGCGCAGCCCGCGCTTCCCGCCCGTCCCCTAAGGGTAGAGGAACCGCGGCGTCAACCACGGAGGCGATGCCCCGATGCAACCCGCGCTGGTCTTCACCTGCCTGCTCGTGGCACTGACCGTCGCGCCGGGGTGGGCCCTGCCCCTGACGCCACAGCTTGAGCTGACGATCCTGGACGGCAAGGCCAACAGTGCTCCGGTCAGTCTCACGGACAAGGGCGACCTTGTGGCCACGGCCGCATCGGTGCCCACCGGCCCGGTCACTCTCTGGCGCGTCGAACTGGCCGACCAGTCCCACAAGCCGCGCTGGCTGGAGTTGGTGCTCACCGGCCGGTTCGGCCGCGGACCGCGCGTGCACTACTTCAGCGGCACCGCACCGCTGGAGCTGGGTGACCAGCCGTATGAGCAGCCCGGCTACCGACAGGCGCTGCCGCTGGCGGCACTGTGGGACGACGGGGGCGGCCTCGCCCTCGGCCTCGAACCGCATGAGACCGTGTCCTACGTCCGGCACACCGCGCAGGTGAGGGACGGCCAGGCGCAGATGTCGCTGCACCTCCGTCTCGTCCTCGATCCCGGCCAGACGAGAACCGTCCAGCTCCTCAGCAGCGCGCTCTCCGGCAAGTGGGGCTTCCACGAGGCCCTCAGCCGCTTCTACGACCTCGCCCCCGACATCTATGACATCAACCCCGAGGTGGACCCGCGCCTGCGTTTGGCCTCGGCGCAGTACTGCGCCTGGGGCGCGGGTCCGGACACCGCCGAGTTCTGCCGCCGCAACTTCGCCGGCTGGGACTGGTGTTACGCACCGTTCAAGCGCACCGGCGACATCGTGGGCCGGCCCGAGCTGTGGGACTACGTCCCCGCCCGCCCGTTCGGTAAGGGCAAGCCCCTCGACTCGGCGGAGAAGTTCCACGCCTGGCGCCGCGACAACTTCGCCCGTGGTGAGCACAGCGGCGTGGCCATGCTGTTCTACGTACCGGCGCAGGTGTGGTGCGAGGAGCGGATTGCCAACGAGCGCTATGCCGACGCGCTGGGCACTGACCCGCAGACCAAGAACTATTTCAACACCCCGTGGTGCACCGGCCATGACAACGAGCTGCGCGTGTTCCCGTGGAAGACCAGCTTCGGCGCGCAGAGCGTGCAGGACCTGCGCGAGGTGGCCCGCGAGCTCGACCTCGCCGGCTTCGCCTTCGACACCTGCGAGGGCACCTCGCGCTACTTCGGCCCGCACGTGCGCGAGTTCCCCGAGCGCGCCTGGGACGAGAAGCTGGGCGAGTATGTGCGCGAGGCTGTGGGCACCGCCGAGCTGCGCGGCTTCATCCACACGCTGACCAACTCGCGGGGCCACCAGCTCGGCGTCATCGGTAACACCGACTTGCCCTTCTACCTCATCGCCCGCCACATCGACGGCGGCCTGCGGGAAGCCGCGCCGTGGTCGCCCGAGCGCGGCACCGGCGACACCCAGCGCTACATGATGGGCCGCAAGCCGATGGTCTGGTGGCAGGGCTATGACTTCGCCGACCTCGTGCAGTATGAGCGCATGACCCCCGCGCAGATGGCCGACGCCTACATCAGCTTGAGTGACTTCGTCATGCTGGAGTGCTTCCGCGTCGCCTACTACCCGACGGTGGACTACACGCGCGGTGTGGCCGGCGCGGTGGCGGCGCTCCCGGCGCTGAAGGATTGCCTCGACGCCGGCTGGCAGCCGGTCCCCGCCGCGACGGTTGAGGGTGCCGCCTTCGTGACTCGCTATGGGAAGGGCCTCAGCACGCGGCTGGCGACAGGCAACGAGACCCTCGACCCGGCAACTGCGGCGCTCACGGTGGACAACTCGTGGCTCCAGTCGCCGCGGGAGGCCACGCGGGTCTCCGCACCGGAGAGCCTCAGCCCCATCGCCGGCGAGGCGGCGTTCGTCTTTGCGGCCGGCGACGGCCAACCCCTGCGCAATCTGCTGGCCGGTGCGACGACGCGCGTCGAAGGGGTGAGTGTCGCCCCCCGCAGAGTCGGCGTCTTGCGCGCCGTCGCCTGCTTCACCCCCCCGCCGGACGACCTCACCGTGACCGCGACGTATGGGACGAGTCTCGAGGGTGCACGGATCACGTTGCAGCTCTCGCAGCCGGTCCGGCGCGAGACCACGCTCCGCGTGCCGGGTCGGCGGGAGTGCATGGCCACCAGCGAGGTGGACGGGCGGCCACAGCCCGCATCGACCCCGGTCGGCGCCCCCTCCGTCGCGCTATCGCTCGCGCCGGGCCAGGGCCGCACGATCACAGTGCGCCTGCAGTCCGCGCGCTATCTACTCACCGAGCAGGAGTTGGCGAGCTTCCCGTTCGTGAGCCCCGAGGGCAAGCAGGCTGCGACGATCGTGATCCGCCCCGGGGCGACGGATGAAGAGAAGCGGGCCGCCGATCGCCTCGCCGACTACTTCCGCTACTACTACGCCGGGGCCCCCGAGCAGCCACTACCAGTGACGCTGCCGATCCGCGAGGGCCCAGCCCCGGCGGCCGGCCCGCAGATCACCCTCGACACCGGTGGCAGGTTGCGCGCAGCCACAGGGCCAACCTGGCCGGTACAAGTGCGTCGCGAGGGGAGCCACCTCGTGGTATCGACGGCCGGGCCCGAGCAGATGCTGCCTGCCATCCTCGACCTGCTCGGACAGCTTGACCGCAAGTATGTCTATCCCGGCCCCCTGCCCTGGCGCTACCACACCAACGCCCTGGGAATGGTGGGCCGCTACATCGGTCTCGACGGGCAGGTGCACGGCCCGGTCGCGAGCAAGTAGCCGCGATGCGTGGGCGCGCGTCCCGCGGCCGACTCCCCGGGGTCCGGCCGAAACGGCCGCATCCGGCCGGCCCCCGAGGCGTAGCGGCCGGCTGAGTGCCCTCCAGAGCCACTCTGGGGTGGCTGCGCGGCCTCAGAACGGCTTTTCGGCCGCTCTTGTGGGCACTGTGAGTGATACGACACCGCCGTAGCGTGGAGGGAGATCGACAATGAGTAGGTTCCGGGCAGGCCTCATCGGCCTGGGCGAGATCGGCAGTCTCTACGAGAGCGAGTCCTGGCGGGGCTCTCCCAGCACACACACCGAGGCCTTCGAGGCGGTCGCCGGAGTCGAGCTCGTCGCCGCCTGCGACCTCTCTGCGGAGCGCCGCGCGGCCTTCGCCGCCAAGCGCCCCCACGTGGCCGTCTATGCCGCGGCACAGCAGATGCTGGAGCTGGCACGGCCCGACATCGTCGCCATCGCCACCCCGCACGCCACTCATGCCGAGCTGATAGAGCTGTGCGCCGCCGGCGGCGTGCGCGGCCTCATCATCGAGAAGCCCCTCGCCACCGACCTCGTCCAGGCCGACCGGATCCTCGCCGCTTGCCGCGAGCACCAGGTGGCGGCCTCGGTGTCATACCTGCGCCGCTGGGACGTGAACTTCCACGAGATCAAGCGCACCATCGCCGCCCGCGAGCTGGGTGACCTGCTCTACCTGTGCGGCCACATGTCACGCTTCAAGCCGTACGGCTGGCAGGCCGAGGCGGAGCTCTCCGGCGGCTTGCTTACCTACGACCCCACCCACCTGATCGACCTGTACCTGTGGCTGGCCGGGCCGCCGGCATGGGTCAGCGCACAGGTGGAGCGGCGCGACAAGACGCTCCGTGTCGAGGACTTCGTGCTCGCGACTTTCGGCTTCGAGAACGGTGTCCGGGCGCACCTGGAGGTGGACGCCTACCGCGAGTACTTCGAGTTCAGCATTGACCTGCAGCTCTCGCGCGGGCGACTGGAGTTCACGAGCGGGCTGCACGAGACCCCCTTCCGCCTGTTCCGGCCACAGGCGGTGGATGACAAGTGGAGCTTCATGCAAGCTGCGCCATGGCCGGCCACCGATGCCGGGGCGCTGCAGGTCCTGCAGATCGAGGAGCTGGTGGGGTGCCTGGAGACGGGGGGCGCGCCGACTGTCGGTCTCGCCGCCGCCCGGCAGGTCGTGGAGATGACACTGGGCGTGTACGAGTCGGCGCGCCGAGATGGCGCCCGGGTGCAATTCCCCCTGACAATCCGTGAGAACCCGCTGTGCGGGATGATCGCGGGGGGGAGGCTGTAGGCGGGGTGGAACAGGAGACATCGGGCAGGAGCATCGTTTTTAGCTGACGGGCTGCTGGAGGCCCGCTGGTGTGTTGCGGCTACGGTCTGGGCGCGGGGTGTCAGCCCCGTCGTG
>CAZIWQ010000348.1:0-6802 GCA_964542355.1 uncultured Armatimonadia bacterium | reverse complement strand
GGGCTAGCCGCGCCCGGCGCTCCTTCCCTGAATCCCCTTCGTCCCCGCCGCCGGGCAAGCCCGGCGGCGGGGACGAAGGGGAGAAGTGGGAGGGGGAGCCACGCGAGCTAGCCCACTCAGTCTCGCTCACCTGCCCGACAAGCGGGCAGGGGTCGAACGGCCGGCATGCCCCGCCACTAGCTTTCGCGACAGGCTCTATCACCCGTGGCTACCTTCTGCTCACCCCTTCCGGGGTGGTGTGGCCACGGCGAACGGCGCAACCGCGCCGCCGCCGAGACGCCGTTCTCCTCTCGGCTCCGGCCACGAGGCCGACCCATGGTTTCATGGTTAACGCGGCACTAGTCTCGAGAGTCAAGAAGGTGACATGGTGGACTACTGCTGGAGTGGCCTGACAGCGCTTTTGCTGTGCTGTGCCTCGATGGTGGCGCCGGCACATGCCGGAGACATCGAGCTGGTCAAGGGCGGCCGGCCCGCGGCGACAATCGTCATCGACTCGCGGTGCTACCCGCTCAAGGAGGACCTGAAGAACCCGTGGGCTACCGTCGAGCGCACCATCGCCAATATCGCCGCGGTGGTGGTGGAGTACATCGGCAAGAGCACCGGCGCGACGCTACCGGTAGTGGATCTGGCAACCTCACAGCCCCCTGCCGACGCCACCCTCATCTACATCGGGCGCAGCGCCGGTGTGGACGGTGCCCTGGGCAAGGAGCTGGATCAGCTCGATCCCTCCGGCTACCTCATCCGTGCGGTGGCTGACCAGCACCTCGTCATTGCCGGTCCAACGTCCGAGGGCACGGAGTTCGGCACCTTCGAGTTCCTGGAGCGCTTCGTCGGGGTGCGCTGGCTCATGCCGACGGAGGTGGGGGACTACGTCCCGGAACGCAAGGAGCTGGTCGTCCCGGCCACGACCGATGTAAGGGATGAGCCGGCCTTCATGCAGGTGGTCGCCGTGGCGTCCATGCCCACTCACCAGACGTGGGCCCGCCGCCAACGCTTCTGGACCCGTCTGAACTTCCACCACAACCTCGTCAACCTGTTTCCGCCGACGAAGTACACGAAGACCCACCCCGAGTTCTTCCCGCTGATACGGCCCGACGCCGCCGGGCGGTACCTGCCGGCGAGTAACACCGAGGACTGGCAGCCATGCTTCACGGCCCCGGGGATCGTGGACGAGGCGGCCCGGAACATCATTGCGGCCATGAACGCCAATCCGCGGATCCGGAGCTACTCCTTCGGGGTCAATGACAGCAACTCGTATTGCCAGTGCGAGAACTGCCGCAAGGAGTACCTTCCCGGGGAGATGTTCCTTGGGATGCCGCAGTACAGCGACGCGTACTTCAAGTTCGTCAATGCCGTCGTCGAGAAAGTGCTGCAGGTTCACCCCGACGTCTGGTTTGGCTGCCTGGCCTATAGCTGCGTGGGCAAGCCGCCGGTGAAGGTCGGCGTGCACCCGCGCGTCATTCCCTTCATGACCTATGACACGATGCAGTTGCTGGACCCGGCGCGACGCAAGGCCCACGAGGAGCTGGTCGCGGCGTGGGGCCGTAAGTGCACCTTCCTGGGGCGCTATGACTACACCTACGGCGACCATCACGTCCCCCCGCGTCTGTACCTACACCACTGGGCCGAGTACGTCCGCTGGGCGCGCGACCACAAGGTCAAAGCATGGTACGCCGAGACGTACCCGTTCTTTGGTGAGGCGCCCAAGTACTACGTCATGCCCCGGATCTGGTGGGACCCCGACCGGGACGTGGACACGATCCTCGAGGAGTGGTACCGCCTGGCCTTCGGCAAGGCCGCGCCCGCGATGGCAGCATACTTCGATCACTGGGAGGACTACTGGACGCGGCGCGTGCCCCGCACCGACTTCTTCCAGCAGGTCCGGCACGACCAGTATCTCCTCGGTAATCCGGGGTTCCTGGAGGCGGCGCAGACGGCGGACATCGAGCAGGGCGACGCCTGGATCGCGCAGGCAAAGCAACTGGCGGACACGCCGCAGACGCAGGCGCGGGTGGCGGTGATGGCCCGCTCGTGGGAGTACTACCGGGCGATCATCGAGACATACATCGCCCAGCGCAAGCCGCACGAGCGGCTGAACGTCGAGCGGGCCCTCGCCTTGCTCGACGTTAGGCACGCGCCCCTGACCCAGCCGTTGCACGCGCTCTACGAGAAACTGATGCAGGACCCGATCCTGGTCTTCACCTGGAACAGCTCCTACCCCTACGGTACCGCCGAGCGCGCGCCATTCCTCGATGCGACCGAGGTGTTCCTCGATACGGGCGATGAGCGCATGGCGGCGAAGCTGCGGGGGCTCAGCCTCAGCGGCGATGCGGCGCTGGCAGGTCTCGCCGGCACCGTCGTCGCCATCGCCGACCGCACGGTGCCGAACCTGTGCCCGAATCCGGGCTTCGAGGCTGATCAGCCGCTCGCCGGCTGGTGGGCGGGGATGCATCAGGGCTCGGGGACGTGCCGGGTGACCGGGGAGCGACCCTTCGATGGCGCCCACGCGGTCGAGGTCTATGGCACCTTCGACGGCTACGGTGGCGTCTTCCGCACTGACGTCCCGGTCCAGCCGGGCAAGCGTTACCTGTTCGTGTTGCGCTCGCGCTGGGAGGGGGAGCCGGGGGCGAGCACGGTCTGCCAGATGCTCACCCAGTTCTACGACGCGAAGGGGCGCGTCCTGTCGGACTCGCTGAGTGGCCACCGGTTCAAGTGCAGTGCCGACTGGGCAGCCTTCGTGCTTGAGTCAAGAACGGCGCCGGCGGGCGCGGCGACGCTCCTGGCGCGGGTGGATGCCCTCGGCCAGCCGCAGACCGGCCACCGGGCCTTCTTCGATGCGCTGGGAGTGTTCGAAGTAGCCGCCGGAGGCGGATAGCCCCACCGGGTGGCATCTGACAGGAACGGCGTCTGAACTGAGGTGACAGTCCCTGTCGCTTGAGAGCCGCTGGTGTGGGCATCTGGACCTGGGACAACCCGGACCGCACGTCGTGCGCCTATCTGCACACCGGAGTGCTCCCCAGGTTGCGTGCGGCCGGGGTCACCGAGGCGGAGCTGGAGACGATCATGCACGATAACCCGCTGGCAATGCTGCGGCGGAGCTAGCAGACCCTTCGCGGGACGGCCGCCCCGAGGCGCCCCCCCCGAGGGCTCGCAGGCGCCCCTCGTCCAGATGGCGAACTGTCCCACCAATCCCTGCATGAGGAGACCCACGCATGCGTGCCCTACTCCCTGTCGCCCTGACGCTCATTGTCGCCACAGTCGCGTACGCCCAGGACTACGAACTGATCCAGCAGGAAGTGCGGATCCCTCGCGGCGAGACACGCAGCTTCGAGTTCACCACCGTCCCGCAGAAGGACCACACCATCCTGCTGGACGTGATCGCGCGCCTGGACTCCGACGGCCTGGGCGGCTCGCTGTACTTCATGAAGCTCACGCTTAACGGCCGCATCGTGAGCGCCGCCAAGACCCGCACTTCGGTCCGGCTGGTGAACAAGCCGATCGTCTCGCCGGTCGCACCGGACGTGCCCTACACCTGGTCGGACAACAAGGCCTGGCGCATCGTGTATGCGCCCAACTTCGAGGCGGCCCTCAAGCAGGCGTACTACACCGGCAATCCCTACCAGACCACCCTCGATGTGACCGATCTCACCAACCCGGCCGCGGAGAACCGCCTGGAGATCGCCAACGTGTGCGGCTACAGCCCGGCGGCAGGCGCCAGGGGCAACCATGACCTCGTCATCAAGACACTCGCCGTGCGGGTCAAGCCCGGGGCCAGCCCGATGATGGCGGCCTCCGGCGAAGACCAGACTGTCATCAACCGCGGCACACCCGGCGCCGGACCGGCGCCGTACGAGGGCAAGCTACTCCCCGGTGGAGGTTTCAGCCTGAGCACCGCCGGGCAGACCTTCGCCTTCAGCACCGCTGTCTCGTACCCCAATGCGGGGCTGAACCGCCTGGTGGCTGGTGCGGCCTCAGGCCCCGCTCCCGCGAGTCAGCCCGGCTGGAGCGTCTCCGCCACCCCGACCGCCACCGGCGGCACCGTTGTCGGCGAGGGCCCCGACTACCGCCTCGAGCGCACCATCACGTTCACACCACGCAAGGTCGAGGTCAGCGACAAGCTCACCAACCAGCACGCCGACGCGAAGCTGGGACTGCTGGTCGAGAACTGCGCCGACCTGCACGGCAAACAGGCCAATGTGCGCCTCGCGGGCAACCCCGACCCGGCGATCAACGCCTACTACTCCCCGGGGAACCCGTCGGTGTATGTCGCACTCACGGGCCATGGCCTCGGGATGATCTGCGAGGATGACATCTTCCGCAACCAGGCCACGCTGTACTTCGACCAGGAGACGAACGCCGCGGGCCTGCGCACCGACAAGCTCTGCCTGGCCCCCGGCGGCAGCTATGCTCTGCAGTGGTCCGTCTACCCCGTGGCATCCGCCGACTACTACGACTTCATCAACCTCGTGCGACAGGACTGGGGCAGCAACTACACCGTCGAGGGCGCCTGGACGTTCTTTGATCCCGATAGCATCATCGCGATGACCGTGCCCGACATCCGCGCCAGGTTCATGCGCCTGGGCATCACGCGGGCCTGCTATTGCGGCGGTTGGGTCGACCGCAAGCATGACCGCAAGCGCATCGGCTTCGGCACCGGTGTCTTCGACGACTACTGGGCGGATTTCCGCGACCGCCTGCGGCAGGCCGCCGCCAAGATCCATGAGGCCGTGCCAGGCTGCAAGGTCTACGTCTACTACGACACTCAGCGCGACACCTCTGAGGGCGGACACGAGCGCTTCCGGGATAGCTGGCTGACCGACCTCAAGGGCAACCAGCTCTCGACGGAATGGGGCGGCGTCTACAGTCTCACCCATAGCGTCGTGGCCACGCTGGACAACAGCTACGGCAAGGCGATGCTAGGACTGGTGGACCGCTACGTCAAGGAGATGGGGATTGACGGGCTCTACTGGGACGAGATGGAGGGCGTCGGCTACGGCAGCCCGCTGATCACGTACAACATGTGGGACGGCTACTCGTGCAGTCTCGACCCCAAGACCTACACCATCGCACGGGAGTGCGCCATCAACACCATCGTCGGCGAGGGGCACCGTGTCGCCGTCATCAAGCGTGTGCGGGAGCTCGGCGGAGACATGATGGGCAACGGGCCGACGGCGACAAAGGACATCCTGGCACTCACGCCCCAGCGCATGATCGAGATCCAGCACAACGAATACTGGAACTACGAGGGCAACCTGGACAGCCCGCTGGGCTACGGGTCCTCGCCGATGGGATTCGACAACTGGATCCGCGCGCTGAGGATGGGCACGCTCATCGTCGGCACGCGCTACACCTACACCCACGAGGTCTCCCGCTACGTGTTCCCGTTCACCCCGATCGAGCTGCATGCGGGCTACCTGCTCGGGCAGGAACGGCTCATCACGCTCCACAGCGGCAGCTACGGCTGGCCGGGGCAGCGCTGCCTCGTGCAGGCGCGCTACTTCAACAAGGAGGGACTGCTCACGCCGAAGGACTTCACCACGACGGTCAGCACCGAGGCGCGGACGCAGGCGGAGGTAGGGGAGAGCGAAGCGCTGGTGCTGGTCAAGCTGCCGGTGACGCTGATCCCGAGGCAGGGGGAGGCGACGGTCAGCAAGGTGGAGTACGGCGTGAGCGGCCTGAAGTTCACGGTGCAGGCGCCGCAGGGGGCGACCCTGGAGCTCCGCAGTGGCGAGTTCCCCTTCACGCCCAACGCCAACCTGGTATGGCTGCCGGGGCAGAGCGAGGCCGCGCGTCCGCTGAAGGTCGATGCGGAGGGCGTGGCGCGGCTGGCGATCCCGGCGACGACGCAGCCAACGCCGATCGTCGTGACAGTCGGGCAGTAGCACCCTTCCGCGAGACATCGGACTTCCCGCCGGCAACGGGGGCGCTGCACCATCGCGGCGGCCCCCGTGTCACTTGAGGACACGCGATGCCAGACAAGACACTCATCTACAACGACGATGGCTGGTCGAGCCTGATGCGCTATCCGGCACCCATGTCCCCGGAGGAGCTCGTGCGCGTAACCGTGGAGCCGGTGGCCGGAACCGGAGTGCGAGTGTACCAACTCGGGGCTCTGGGGGGCCATGCGGTCCACTACCGCTCCGCCTTCCTCCCCGTGGTTGGCGCCCTGGTGGGGCGCTGCGACACGATGCACGTCTGGCGGCTGCGTGAGACCGTCCGGCATCTGCGCGAGCTGGGGACAGACCCGGTTGCGGTGGTGTGCCGCGCATGCCACCAGCATGGCCTGGCCTTCCAGTTCTCCCTGCGCATGAATGACCGCCACCACACCTACAGGCGGGCCGATGGCGCCTGGTACTTCCCGGAGCTGTTGTCGCCCTGGCTGCATGAGCACCCTGAGCTGCTGCTGCCGGACGGCGGCGTGGACTATGCGCATCCCGCGGTTCACGCCTACCGGCTGCGCCAGGTGACCGAGGTGCTGGACAGCTACGAGCTGGATGGCATCGATCTGGACTTCACGCGGTTCCGGCCGTGGTTTGCCGTGGGGGCCGAGGAGGCCGGAGAGCCTCTGATGACGGACCTGGTACGCCGTCTGCGTGAGCTGACCGCGGCGCGCGGCCGCACCCTCAGCGCCCGCTTCGAGTATGACCCAGAGGCCTGCCAAGCCAGCGGTCTCGCGGTTGAGCAGTGGCTCGCCGAGGGGCTGCTGGACCAGGTGACCCTCGGCGGTGTCGGCGACCACACCCCCGATGCACCGTGCGACTGGTGGGTGCCTCGCGCGCATGCCGGCGGCGCCCGGGTCTTC